>PAJC01000133.1 GCA_002705165.1 Planctomycetaceae bacterium
CTTAATGCGAGCAATCAACCGTCGGTTTCGGCGGATCTCAGAAGGAGCATCTAAACGCTCAGCCTGAGCCTGAACTCGCAGTTCAAACAATCGCTTGGAGGTATCAGCAAGGGTCTGTTGCAGATCCTCATTTGTCATGTCTCGAAGTTCTTGAGCCTTCATCGGTCTTTTATTCTCCTCTTCCGTTTCGGCATCCTAACTATGGTGGATGTGAGTGGAAGATACGGTCCAGTTTTTACTAACTAGTTTGTCAACTATGTGCCTAATTTAGGACGTGCTTTTACAAGGCGTACTTTCACTGGCAACTTGTGAGCCAGTCGGGCAAAGACGACTCGAGCCTGTTGTTCACTCACTCCGCCCAATTCATAAAGAATTGTGCCTGGCTTAACAGTTGCCACCCATGCTTCCGGTTCACCCTTACCTTTACCCATACGAGTTTCCAAAGGAGTTGAAGTGATCGAACGATGGGGGAACATGCGTACGTAGAGTTTACCCCTATCACCACTGATATACTGCTGAGCAGCGATACGACCCGCCTCAATAGTCTGAGCTTTAATCCAGCCGGCTTGCAACGATTGGAGGCCATACTCTCCGAATACGACCTTGTTTCCACGTGTCGCATTACCTTTTATTCGGCCTCTTTGCACCTTTCGGTGCTTTATCCGTCTCGGCATTAGCGCCATCGGAATTGTCTCCCTGATATTTACCTTGGTTAATCCAAACCTGAACTCCGATGTGACCTTGAGCCGACCATGATTCGGCAAAACCGTAATCAATCTTGGCGGACAAAGTACTCAATGGAATTGATCCGGTGATTTGTTTTTCACGGCGAGCCATTTCAGCCCCGCCTAAGCGACCAGCTAGCTGGATTTTGATGCCTTTGGCACCAGCATCCATTGTCTGCTCCATCGAACGCTTCATGGTTCGGCGGAAACTTGCACGACGAGAAAGCTGACCCGCGATGTCTTCTGCAACAAGTTGAGCCTGCAGTTCTGGTCGGGAAATCTCTTCAATCTTCAAATTGATGCGACGACCAACCAGATTTTGTAGCTCTTCCTGCAGCAATTCAACTTCCTGACCCTTCTTACCGATAATCAGACCAGGACGAGCAACATGCAGGATGACCTTCACCTCATCCCGAGTNCGCTCGATCTCGATGCGGTCAATACCTGCGTTACGGTACTGGGGACGCTTCGGGTGTTCCTTGATAAANTCGCGAATCTTCTTATCTTCAATAAGAAGACCAGCGAATTCCCGCTTGGAAGCGTACCAGCGACTCTTCCAACCCTGGTATACACCTGTTCTGAAGCCGATAGGATTTACTTTTTGACCCATAGTTTCTTACTACTCTCTGGGGTTTCTTAAGACNNCCTCAAATTCAAACCACCAAGGTTTGATTGCAGGAAGTCTTCCCTTGTATTATTTAGTCGTTACTCCCGAGTATCACTCGGATNTGAGATGTNCGTTTCTTAATGACAAAAGCCATGCCTCGAGCACGAGGTCGCATACGTTTAAACATGGGACCACCGTCTATTCGNACTTCAGAAATCACAAGNTCTTCCGGACGAACCATCTGGGAATCAGATGACTGATCAGGNTCCATTGCATTTCCTAATGCACTCTCAATAACCTTNTTCAACAGNTATGCNCCCCGNTGAGGTTGGTACTCAAGGATACTCANTGCATCNACCACGTTCTTCCCTCGNACAAGATCTGCCAATGGCCGAACTTTACGAGCACTAATGCGTGCGTATCGATGACTTGCCTGGAACTCTTTGCCTGCCATGGGCCTGTTCCCTTTATTAACTAACTTGCTAAATGTTACTTACTGCTTAGCCTTTGTGGCCTTTGAATGTTCGCGTGGGAGCGAATTCACCCAACTTATGCCCGACCATATCCTCAGTGATATGAACTTCCATGTGNTGGCGACCGTTATGGACCAAAAAAGTGAACCCAACAAACTCAGGAACAATCGTGCAGGCACGAGCCCAAGTTTTAATAGGTTTNTTGACACCTTCCTCAATTTGACGCTCGACTTTGCGAAACGTCTTAAAATCTACGAAAGGACCTTTTTTCAGAGATCTACTCATGGTTGACCTTCTATGGTTTGTTAAATACTACGACGAGTACTATTTTAGTTTTAGTTGACCGTAACGGCGTGAACGACGACGACGGACGATCGAAGCGTTTGATGGTTTGCGACGCTTACGTGTTCCACCACCCTTGGCAGGTACACCTGTTGGACTTACAGGATGACGACCCCCTTTAGTTCGGCCTTCACCACCACCGTGCGGATGATCGATTGGATTCATTGCCGTACCACGAACGTGAGGACGACGCCCTAACCAACGCTTACGACCAGCTTTACCAAGCACAATCGCATTATGATCTCCGTTNCCCACCTTGCCGACGACGGCACGGCACTTAATTGGCACACGACGAATTTCACCGCTCGGCAATGACAACTGAGCCCAAGTTCCCTCTCGAGCCATCAGGACAGCACTTGTTCCAGCACTGCGGCACATCGTGGCGCCACGCCCCGGATACAACTCAATATTATGAACCGTCATTCCGGTCGGAATATTCTTGAGCTGCATACAGTTCCCAACTTTAGGCTCAGCAGAATCACCACTGATTACCGTCATTCCCGCAGTTAAGCCATCAGGAGCGACGATGTATCGCTTTTCACCATCGGAGTATTTCAACAGGGCAATACGAGCGCTGCGATTCGGATCATACTGGATCGAATCTACNCGNGCTTCTATCCCATCCTTGTACCGCCTNAAGTCAATTACCCGATAACGACGTTTATGACCACCACCACGATGGCGAGCGGTAATCTTACCCTGATTGTTGCGACCAGCAGTTTTAGTGATAGGACGAAGCAAAGATTTCTCTACTTCATATCCNGGTGTTAGATCCTTAAAGTCACTAACNGTAGCACCACGACGNCCTGGTGTTATCGGCTTGTAATGTCGAATACCCATGTCTATTTCTCAATTCCCTCAATGTCAGGTTCGTAAAAAGGGACATCCCNATCAGTCCCGAANNCACTAACCATTAAAAGAATTCAATTTCTCCGTGATTTGGATCCAACGAAACAATTGCTTTCTTCCAGTTCTTGGTCTTACCCATGCGATGACGATAACGGCGAGCTTTNCCCTTACGGTTCTGAGTCGCTACTTTCGTGACAACAACATTGGGGTATAAAGCTTCAATCGCTTCACGGATCACGATCTTATCTGCCAGAGGATTGACCTCGAAAGCATACTGGTGATGACGCGTACTGCGATGAATACCCTTCTCAGTTACCAGCGGACGCAGGATAACCTGATGCGGCTCTAAGCTGAGCCGTGATTTGGGTTGTCGATTTTGTATACCAGATTGAGCCATTGTTAAACCTGTTGTTTAAGGCTTTCGTTTTTCGATTAAAGGGGACCGCTAAGCATTTAAATTCGCATTNAATGCTTCTACCGCTTCCCGAGTCATAACAAGTGCATCTACCTTCAAAACGCTAAGGGCGTTCAGGTTGNCCAGNGTGGAGACATCTACACGCTGGATATTACGAGCACTCATGTAAATATTCGTATCATTCTCTGCAGTGGTGATCAAAGCACTTTTACCACAAAGATTCAAGTTGCTTATAAGTCCTGTAATTTCTTTAGTCTTAGGAGCTTCCAAACTTAGCCCATCTACCACGACAATTTCGTTGTCATTGATTTTCGAGGCAATCGCCATGCGAGTTGCCTTACGAATTGCTTTGGAAGGCAGGCGGTAGTAAAAATTACGAGGAGCNTTGGCAAAGATGTGCCCACCACCACGNCGAACACCACTAGTCCGGTGACCAGCACGGGCATTTCCCGTACCCTTCTGGCGGTACATCTTCCGACGCGAACCGGCAACTTCAGCACGAGACTTCGTCTTGGCGCTGCCCTGGCGCAAATTGTTCTGATACATCACAACAACGTCGTGTAGCAGCTGCTTGTTGATTGACGGAAGTTTCTCCGTGTCAATTTCAATGCTGCCGGTAACGTCACCGGACAAGTTGTATACNTCTAAGGTTGCCATTGCTATATGCCCTAAAGGAGCTTTTCTTTTATTGACTTTCACTAACCAACGTGGTTTGTTTCATTGACGACCACGTATCCACCGTTTGGCCCGGGAACACTTCCCCTNACCAACAGCAGGTTATTGTCTTCATCCACCCGAACCAGCTTTAGGTTGCGATTGGTGGTTTGTTTTGAGCCATACTGNCCAGCCATGCGTTTCCCTTTAAACAAACGNCTCGGGGAAGCACTCATACCAGTACCACCAGCGTGACGGTGAACTTTCTTCACACCATGCGTGGCTCGCTGACCAGAGAAGTTATGCCGTTTCATAACACCAGCAAAACCGCGACCCTTACTGATCGCCTGAACGTCAACATTAACAACCTCTGCCAGGTTTGCTACGGTGACTTCTTGCCCGACTTCNTAGTCTTCAGCCGAACCGCGGAATTCGCGTATAAATTTCTTGGGCTCGCATTCAGCCTTAGCAACGGCCTCAATCCCAGACGCAGCACGGCGCTCACTGCGNTTACTACCTAACTTGCCACTNACATGACCACGCTCACTGCGACGAGCNTGACTTTGGTTTATCCGTTTACCCTGAGGACGCTTCTTATCATCAAAGCCGAGCTGAACAGCTTCATAACCGTCTCGGTCAATCGTCCGAATCTGCAGAACATGACAAGGCCCTGCCTCAATCACTGTGACAGGGACAGCATTGCCCTGCTCATCATAAATCTGCGTCATACCGACCTTACGGCCTAGTATTCCCTTGGTCATCGCAATCTGCCTCGTGGTCTTTGTCGATCAGGACCGTCCCGCAAGTTTTTCTCGTGGGAGGAAGTTACCTGACGGACTTCCATTCATATAATTGGTTTGTCTCTTGGCTTTTACCCGCCCGATGACAACTCATCACCAGGCAACCTCTACGTCGNATTTANTATTTNTTAACGAGTCGTAGCTTTAATCTTTACTTCTACNCCTGCTGGCAAGTTGAGCTTATTTAAAGCTTCAATCGTACCGCCAGTGGCCTCGACAATGTCGATGATCCGTTTGTGAGTACGAATTTCAAATTGCGCTCGTGACTTCTTGTTTACGTGAGGACTTCGGAGAACCGTATATCGTTCAATACGAGTTGGCAGTGGAATCGGGCCGTGTACTTCCGAGTGGGTTCGCTTGGCTGTGTCTACGATATCAAGAGCGCTCTGGTCTAGAATCGCGTGATCGTAAGCTTCCATTCGTATGCGGAGGACTTCAGTTTTCTTTGCCAAAATGTAAAACTCCCTGATGAGTTTAATAAGGTCCAATAAACATATGTCTACACTCAGCACTAACAGCCTTCAGCTATGCCAGGGCGTAAAACACCCCTTAAGGCAAAGCGACATCCATTGTCAGCGCCTCGAAAGTTCTTCTGCCGTGAAGCAGAAG
Organism: Planctomycetaceae bacterium; assembly: GCA_002705165.1. Taxonomy (GTDB): domain Bacteria; phylum Planctomycetota; class Planctomycetia; order Pirellulales; family Pirellulaceae; genus UBA721. Next base: position 5,475 of record PAJC01000133.1, read on the forward strand.
GCACCNAATTGCCAATCGCTGTTAACACACTTACCAAACCNTCTCGGCTTGTAAANATAAGCACCCTCAACAGGTCACAATAATGTTAGGTGGGGAAACAATCTAAGTTACGTCCGTATAGGGNGATCGTCAACAGCGAGATTTTCAAAAAACCCTAAAAAAATTCGAATAGTAAAACCAGATTTCAAGACGATCTCCATAGCCAATAAGTATCTTAACGCCTCGTTTTTTAGCTGGATGAAAACAAGCCTCAGTTAGGCGTTTTCCACCTCAAAATTGCCAANCGCTATTAGAAACCAAGTTCTGCAATGTCCTCAGAGGGTGCCGGGCTATACTTTAATGGTTCAATGCTACAACCAGCTCTACCCTGACTTAAGCTTCGCATCGCACTTGAATACCCAAACAATTCCTTCATCGGCGCATGAGCAACGATATCTGTCCGATCTCCACGCGGATCTGTAGACACAATAGTAGCCCTACGCATTTGCAAGTCCCCGACAAAATCTCCGAGATAGTCTTCAGGGGTTATGATTGATAACCGCATAATCGGCTCAAGCAGGACAGGTTCTCCATTTTGAAGCCCCAGCTCGAACGCATTGGATGCTGCAATGCGAAACGCAATGTCATCTGANCCCTCTTCGGCTGTCTCAGCATCTAATACCGTTGCTTTAATCCTCATTAAGGGAAATCCGGCAATCGCCCCACCGCCAGACGCACAGTTGCGCAACTCATCAAACGTAACTTCGAGTAGTTCCGGCACTAACGTCTCCGGAGCCATTTGATTCATGATTGCTACACCCTGAGTCACCTTTTCATCNGGTTCAAGCCGTAATTTCACGCGAGCAAACTTTTGTGCTCCATTGATCAGGCGATTACATTCACCAATCACTTCAACCGACTCCCGGATTGTTTCGCGGTAACTGACCTGTGGTTTATGGAAGCGAACATTTAGATTGAATTCGCGGAGCAAGCGATTCTTAATTACCTCTAGATGTAATTCGCCCATGCCTCGCATAAGCGTCTGACCAGTCTCTCCACTAATCACTTCCAGTGTCGGATCCTGGCGAAGTAACATTTCTAAGGTGTTTTCCAGTTTGTCTCGTTCCGTNGTGTTCTCNGGCTCAATNGCCATCGAGATNACNGTGTCNGGAAACTCAATCGTTTCAAGTAAAATTGGGCTACTGGCGTCACATAACGTGTCGCCCGTAATACTATGCCGCAGACCAATGATTCCAACAATATCACCGGTTTCCACCGAATCGACCTGCCCTTGNGGGTCTTTTCGGGTGGCATGGATTTGCCACAACTGAGCGATNTTGTCNTTCTTGTCTTTACCCGGATTATAAATACGGGAGTTTGCTTTGAGTTGCCCCGAATAAACCCGAACCCATGAGATGTCGCCNGTTTTGGCAGGAATTACTTTAAAAACCAATCCACAGAAAGCCTCACTTGCTTCTGGCTTACGAGAGATCGTTCCTTTTTCGCTCTTTTTACCTTTTCCTACAGCTTCCCCTTCGACAGGAGGCCGTTCCTGAGGGCTGGGNAGGTAGTACTGGACNGCGTCGAGTACAGGCTGAACACCNATGCCATGCAGGGCAGAACCGCACATGACAGGTTGAATAGACCGATCGATAGTCGCTTTGCGAAGAACCTCGTGGATCAGCTTTTCTGGAACAGCTTCTTCCATCAACAGTAATTCCATTAGCTCGTCACTGTATTCAGCAAGTTGCTCGAGCATGGTTTCACGCCAAAGCTGAGCGAGAGCCATATGTTCTTCGGGGATGTCCGATTCACTGATATCGGCTCCCTCGGAAGCGGGCTCAAATTGCAGCATTTTCAGACGAATCAGATCGAGCACACCGGAAAATGGCTCGTCGACATGAGCAGGTCCTGCTCCGACAGGAACCTGAATGGCGACAGTATTGGCTCGTAGNCGGTTTCCGATTTCATTGAATACATTTTCAAAATCCGCACCTTCGCGATCCATTTTGTTGATGAAAGCCACGCGGGGTACACCGTATTTATCAGCTTGACGCCAAACCGTTTCACTTTGAGCTTCAACGCCCTCACGAGCACTAAAGACAACAACGGCTCCATCCAGCACTCTCAAACAACGTTCCACTTCGGCTGTGAAGTCGACGTGACCGGGAGTGTCAAGCAGATTGATATAAATGTCTTTCCAATTAAATGTGACACAGGCGGAATAGATGGTGATTCCGCGCTCCTGTTCTTCCGGATCGTCATCCGTCGCCGTCGTACCTTTATCGACCATCCCGACGCGGTGCTTGGCACCACTGTAAAATAGCATTCGTTCGGTTACAGTCGTCTTTCCGGCATCGATATGGGCAATGATTCCGATGTTACGAAGTTTGTCGATTTGACGAGACATGATCGTGACTTTGATTTAACAAAATGACAAAAGGGTTGAGTATGGTTTTGGCTAAGAGCATAAAAAAAGCCGCGTGACGAATTCGACAAACGCGGCTTGATTTGAATTAGTATGCTTACCAGGCAAAGTGAGCAAAAGCTTTATTGGCTTCAGCCATACGGTGAACATTCTCACGGCGGGTGATTGCAGCGCCTTCTTTCTTATAGGCCGCTACCAACTCGTCGGCCAACTTGAGATGGGTTTGACGCCCCTTCTTTTCCCGAACCGCCATCAGGATCCACCGGAAAGCCAATGCCTGCTGACGGTTACGGTTGACCTGTATGGGAACCTGATAAGCAGCACCACCAACTCGCTTCGAGCGAACTTCGAGGTGCGGCTTTACATTTTCTACGGCTTCAGTGAATACATCCAATGGCTCAGCATCGGTGACTCGTGTCGTGATTTCATCGAGTGCTGAATAAAACACGTTTTGAGCCACGGTCTTTTTGCCATCAAGCATTAGGCAGTTGATGAATTTACTTGCTAGCAGAGAATTGAACCTTGGATCAGGTTTTAACTGCTTTTTACTTGCGGTAATTTTACCCATCTTGGATTGTCTCTTAACTCTTTTTTCGTTAGCTAAAAAAAACTACTATCGTCGGACTGACGTTAGGAACGCTTTACACCATAGCGACTTCGTGATTGCTTTCGCCCGTCAACACCCAGTGCATCGCGAGCACCACGAACAACCTGATAACGCACACCAGGCAAATCCCGAACACGACCACCACGAATCAATACAATCGAGTGTTCCTGCAGGTTATGACCTTCTCCAGGAATGTAAACGGTGACTTCCTTGCCATTGGAAAGGCGAACACGTGTGATTTTTCGCAGAGCCGAATTAGGTTTTTTCGGCGTCATCGTGCGAACCTGAAGACAAACACCCTGTTTCTGAGGGCAGTGTTCTAAAACGGGCGCCTTTGACTTACTACGTTTTTTCTTACGTCGTTTACGTATGAGTTGATTAATTGTTGGCATAGGGTATTTCCAAAAGCCGTTTTGTTAATTGCGTTTTATGATTTGTTCGGAAGTCCAGCCCATAAAAAAGGCGCGACCCTGTAGAGAGCTATAAAACTCCCGGAAACTACTCAAGTTACACTCTTTGACATCGTTGTCAATTCCCATTCGGCCTTTTTAAAGAACAACTTACTAGGCTAATCTTGCCTAAGATGCCCAACCTAAATCGGTTTTACGAGTTTATCTAAATCACTACAAATTAGTGCATTTATGTGAATCTGAGACAACTAGCAATACTGCTGTTTGCCGTTATTGGAACGGCAAACAGCTTGTATCACGAGAAGCTCATTCTATTCCTCGGGATTGTCAGTACCTGGAGCCTCAGCTTCACCACTACCCAGTAGAGACTCGAGTGAAGGAGCAGGCGTTTCGGCTTGGTCGAGTATTTCTGCACCAGCCTGAAGCAGTGGAAACTGAGTTACCATTGTTTCGGCTTCTTCGCTAATAGCCTGAAGAGCATCTGGCTGATAGCGAACTTCACTTTCCTGGAACTTACGGAATCCGGTACCGGCTGGGATCAAGTGTCCCAGAATAACGTTTTCCTTCAGACCCACTAAGCGGTCCACCTTGCTCGACAGAGCTGCCTCGGTGAGTACTTTCGTGGTTTCCTGGAAACTAGCAGCCGAGATGAAGCTAGAACTTTGAACAGCCGCTTTAGTGATACCTAGAAGCTGAGTACTAGCCGTCGCTGGTTTTGGCTTAGTACCTTTGGCGGCCGTTTTTCCTTCAGCTTCCAATTGATCGTTGGTCTCTTGAAATACGTCTTTAGGTACAATGGAGCCTTCTTCAAACCCAGAGTCACCAGAAGACTTGATTTTCAAGCACTTACTGACAGCATCGTTTGCTTTGCGGAAGTCAAATTTATCAACGACCATACCTGCCAGCAGGTTTGTATCGCCAGCCGTTTCGATTTTAATTTTACGCAACATACGAGCGACAATGATTTCGATATGCTTATCATTGATTTCCACTCGCTGACTTCGGTAAACCTGTTGGATTTCACGAAGCAGATAACGTTGGACTTCCTCCTCACCAGAAACTCGCAGGATATCGTGAGGAACCAATGGACCGTCAACCAGTTCTTTACCGGCCGTTACGATATCACCTGAATGGACGAAAAAGCGTTTCCCCGGAGGTACGAGGTGTTCTCGTTCCACACCAGTTTCTTCATTACGAACGATAATGGAGCGTTTACCGCGTTTCTTTTCACCAAGGATTTCTACCACGCCGTCGATTTCAGCAATCACGGAAGGATCCTTTGGTTTACGAGCTTCAAAGATCTCGGTAACACGTGGAAGACCACCAGTAATGTCGGTAACCCCGGAGGCTTCACGAGGAGTTTTAGCTAGAATTGCACCCGCTTTGATGCTATCTCCCTCTTCCACTTCAATGTGAGCAGCTTCCGGCAGATAGTAGACATCCTGAGGACGACCATCGGAATCTTCCAAGACGATTTGCGGATGCAACTCGCCTTTATGCTCCATGATCATCTTACGCAGACTACCGCCAGCGTCTTTTTCCAGCCGTAGAGTTTCACCTTCGACAACGTCTTCGTAGCGAACTTTACCACCGACTTCGGCGATAATTGGAATGCTGTGAGGATCCCATTCGCAGAGAATCTTCCCTGCTTTTACTTTGTCATCCTCAGATACTCTCAGAATTGAACCGGCAGGAACAGCGTGTTTCTCGACTTCGCGTCTCTTTGAGTCAAGAATTGCAACTTCACTATTTCGCGTAAGAACGATCTTTTCCCCGGCTTCATTTTCAACGTATCGCAGATGCGTGTATTTGATGATGCCAGCCTTCTGGGATTTGATATCGCTATCTTCCACACTTGTATTTACCGTACCACCAATATGGAAAGTACGCATGGTCAGCTGAGTACCGGGTTCGCCAATACTTTGAGCGGCAATAATACCTACCGCCATACCTTCTTCCACGAGTTGGCCTGTTGCCAGATCCATACCGTAGCAGGTGCGACAAACCCCAAGAGGAGCCTCACAGGTCATAGCTGAACGAACCTGAATCTTATCTATGCCCAGTTCCTCAATCTTGCGAGCACTTTCGGTGGTGATCATTTCGTTTTCAGCCACGATAACTTTACCGGTGACAAGGTCAGCGATCGGCTGGCGACTAACACGCCCAAAGATTGCATCAGCCAATTTAACTTCAACTTTTTCACCACGGTAGATAACACCTTTGGTGATCCCTTGCGTGGTTCCACAGTCTTCCATCGTAACCACAACGTTTTGAGCAACGTCCGCCAGTTTGCGGGTAAGGTAACCCGAGTCAGCTGTTTTCAACGCCGTATCTGCCAGCCCCTTACGTGCACCATGAGTTGAACTGAAGTATTCCAGTACACTTAGGCCTTCACGGAAATTGGCTTTAATCGGNGTTTCGATAATTTCACCGGTTGGTTTNGCCATCAGACCACGCATNCCAGCNAGTTGTCGAATCTGTTCGATACCACCACGAGCACCGGAATGAGCCATGAGGTACACCGGATTTACATAGCCTTCGCGAGTNTCTTCACGATAGTCATGCTCCATGGCTTCCATCATCTTACCGGTGATCGCTTCACGAGCATGNGTCCAGGTATCAAGTACCTGGTTGTAGCGTTCCATTTCGGTGATCACACCACGCTGATAAAGCTTAGAGAAGCGAAGCACCTTTTTCTCGGCATCGTTAATTTCGTCACCTTTCTCAGACGGGGTGACAAGGTCATCCACGGCAAAGGAGAGGCCGGAGCGAGTGCTTTCATGGAAACCGAACTGCATCATATCGTCGAGCAAATCAATNGTGGCCGCTCGCCCGAGACGCTCATAGCAGTCTGCGATAATACTGGACAGATCACCACTACGCAATGTTTTATTGTAGTAATCCATACCTTCAGGCAGCATCATGTTAAAGCTAATCCGACCGAAAGTCGTTTCGATCAAAACACCAAATTCAGCACTGTCATTCTCAGTATTCACTCGGCGAGACTTCGGTAAACGAACCTTAATCTTTGCCTGTAGGTCGATTACACCCTGCGCGAATGCGAAGTCCGCTTCGTCCAGATTAGAAAAGGTCATTCCTTCTCCCTTCCGGTTATCCAGGGCGATTGTACAGTAGTAGCAACCCATCACGACGTCCTGAGAAGGACTCATAATAGGCTTTCCATTGGACGGCGCAAAAATATTATTCGTTGCCAGCATCAGCGTATGGGCTTCGACCTGAGCTTCGACTGACAGAGGCAGGTGAACGGCCATTTGGTCACCGTCAAAGTCAGCGTTAAAGCCTCTACACACTAGCGGATGCAGGTGAATCGCATTACCNTCAACNAGCGTCGGCTCAAANGCCTGAATCCCCATTCGGTGTAGCGTGGGAGCTCGGTTGAGCATAACCGGATGGTTCTCAATCACCATCTCCAAGATATCCCAGACCTCCTCATCCTTGCGTTCCAGCATCTTCTTCGCACTCTTGATCGTATCGGCATGTCCGAGTTCTTTAAGCTTGCGAATAATAAATGGCTGGAAAAGCTCCAGCGCAATTTTCTTTGGCAGCCCGCATTGATGTAACTTCAGTCGGGGACCAACCACGATCACAGAACGAGCGGAGTAGTCAACACGTTTACCAAGGAGATTTTCCCGGAATCGACCCTGCTTACCTTTGATCATATCGGTAAGAGATTTAAGTGGGCGGTTGCTGCTTCCCAGTACGGGGCGTTTGCAGCGATTGTTGTCAAACAATGCATCCACCGACTGCTGCAACATACGCTTTTCGTTACGGATAATAACTTCCGGAGCATTGAGATCAACCAACTTACGTAAACGATTATTACGGTTGATGATTCGACGATACAGGTCATTCAGATCACTGGTCGCAAAGTTCCCGGAATCGAGCAAAACTAAAGGACGCAGATCCGGAGGAATCACAGGGATTACTTCCAGTACCATCCACTCCGGTCGATTTTCACTATCGCGAATAGATTCGACAATCAACAGACGTTTGGTAAGGTCCTTCGTCTTTTGTTTACTATTGGTAACTTCCAGTTCCGCCCGGAGATCTTCTGAGAGCTGTACCAGATCCATTTTAGAAAGCAGTTTGCGAACAGCCTCGGCTCCCATATCTGCCTCGAAGGCGGTTGGGCCATATTGTTCACGTGCTGCGCGATATTCTTCTTCGGTCAGGAGTTGCTTCAATTCGAGTTCGGTTTCACCTGGATCCACAACCACATAGTCCTGGAAATAAATCACTTTTTCCAAACTAGTGGTTTTCATTGCCAGCAGATTACCCAGTCGACTGGGCATTGCTTTGAAGAACCAGATATGGACAACCGGTGCCGCTAGTTCGATATGCCCCATCCGTTTACGTCGTACGCGCGAATGAGTAACTTTCACGCCACAGCGATCACAGATCATCCCTTTATATTTCATTCCGCGGTATTTACCACAGGCACATTCCCAGTCCTTTTCAGGACCGAAGATACGCTCGCAGAACAGGCCGTCCTTTTCCGGGCGGTAGGTTCGGTAGTTAATCGTTTCAGGCTTTTTGACTTCACCAAAAGACCAGCTACGAATATCGTGTGGTCGCGCCAGTGAGATTTTCACTGAGGCATAATCATTGATTCTGTCGTAATTATTTTCGCCAACTGTCATTTAATCGTGCTCCGTTTGGGATCACATTAACCGTGTTTACGGTTAACAGGGTTGGTTGTTTATATAGGAAAAGGAAACTCTCAATTACACGCGTCGTTTTTCAAGTTGCATATTCAGAGCCAGACCACGTATTTCGTTGGTGAGTACGTCGAAACTGGCAGGAGTGCCGGCCTCTAGTGTGTTTTCACCCTTCACCATCGATTCGTAAATCTTGGTTCGACCTTCCACGTCATCACTCTTTACGGTTAACAGTTCCTGAAGAATGTAAGCTGCTCCGTATGCTTCCAGAGCCCAAACTTCCATTTCTCCAAATCGCTGTCCACCGAAACGAGCCTTACCACCGAGTGGTTGCTGGGTAATCAGCGAGTAAGGTCCGGTACTTCGTGCGTGAACTTTATCATCCACTAAGTGATGCAGTTTCAACATATAGATGTAGCCAACCGTGGTTTCCTGTGCCATCGATTTGCCTGTACGACCGTCGTGTAAAGTCACCTTACCGTGTGATGGTAAGCCGGCCTTATCCAACCATTCGTTAACTTCACTTTCTTTCGCGCCATCAAAAATAGGCGTTTGAAATTGAGTTCCGAGTTTTGCGCCAGCCCACCCCAGATGGGTTTCGAGAATCTGCCCCACGTTCATACGGGAAGGTACCCCAAGTGGATTGAGCATAATCTGGATTGGAGTCCCATCCTCCAGGAATGGCATGTCTTCCACTGGCAGGATCTTTGCAATAACCCCTTTGTTACCATGACGCCCGGCCATCTTGTCACCGACAGAAATAGTTCGTTTTGTGGCGATGTAAACCTTAACCATCTGTAAGACGCCGCTTCGCAACTCATCACCACGCTTCATGGTGTTGAGTTCACGGTCACGAATATCCAACGTCGCTTCAAGAGCTCCTAGATGTGTTTTGTAAATCTTGGTGACTTTACTAACCGCATCGTCGCTTCGCATAGAACCAGTGATGCTATCGAGTCGAAATTGCTCTGCTACATTAGCCAGATATTTAATATCATCATTTGTGCGATACGGGGTGCCGTCTTCGTCACTCAATTTACGACCAAGAACACTTTCGATTTCAGCAATCATAGTCAGAAAGGCTTCCGCGACTTGAGCATTGCCTACGGTCTCGGCTTCCTTCAGATCTTTCTCAAAGATCTTACGCTCCGCATCGGAAAGACTCATACGCCGCGAAAACTTCTCAGTGTCAATCACGATCCCTTCCACACCGGATGGTACTTCCAACGAATCGTTCTTTACATCTTCACCGGCGCGACCAAAGATCGCATGGAGAAGCTTCTCTTCGGGTGTCAGTTCAGTTTTGGACTTCGGTGAAACCTTACCAACAAGAACGTCGCCAGGCTTAACATAAGTACCAACCTGTACAATTCCGTTGTCATCAAGGTTGCGAAGCATTTTTTCGCTGACATTCGGAATATCCCGAGTGAATTCTTCCCGGCCAAGTTTTGTTTCACGAATTTCGACATCGTATTCCTCGATGTGAATCGACGTGTAAACATCGTTTACCACAAGTTCTTCACTGATGATAATGGCATCTTCAAAGTTGTAGCCTTCATAAGACATGAAGCCTACTAGAACATTTCGCCCTAACGCTAATTCACCTTTACGGGTGGCAGCCCCATCCGCAATAACCTGACCGGCTTCGACCTTATCACCTAAAGCGATAATCGGCTTTTGGTTGTTACAAGTTCGTTCGTTGAGACCAACGTACTTTTTCAGTTTATGAACGGTAGTTCCCACGGTAATTTGCGTTGCGTCTACCTGATTGATTTTGCCGGATACCTGAGCACGGACAACCATACTTGAGTTTTGAGCAATGTGACGCTCCATTCCGGTACCAACAATGGGTGGCTCAGCTTCAAGAAGCGGCACCGCCTGACGTTGCATATTCGAACCCATCAACGCTCGGTTCGCATCGTCGTGTTCAAGGAATGGGATCAGGTTTGCGGAGACACCAACCATCTGACAGGGAGCAATATCCATGTAGTGGATTTCTTCCGGATTTACGATGCGGAAGTCGCCCCGAATACGAGCAATCAGGTTGGGCCCGCCGACGATTTTGTTTCCGTCAACCACGATGTCAGCAGGGGCCACGTAGGCGTTTGCTTCTTCGTCGGCGCGCAGAGTACAAATTTCGTCGGTCACTTTACCGTTTACGACTTTTCGATACGGTGTCACAAGAAAACCATAATCATCAACGCTGGCATATATAGCCAAGCTGGAGATTAAACCAATGTTGGTGCCTTCCGGTGTTTCAATTGGGCAGATACGACCGTAGTGTGAAATGTGAACATCTCGCACTTCGAAACCAGCTCGTTTTCGGTTAAGACCACCGGGGCCTAAGGCAGAAAGACGACGTTCGTGAGTTAACTGGCTCAATGGATTTGTCTGGTCAACAACCTGAGAGAGTTCGCCTCGGCCGAAGAAGTATTCGATCGCCGCAGAAATGCTCTTGGGATTGATAAGACTTCGGGGAGTCATATCCTCCTGATCTTTGAGGCTCATGCGTTCCTGAACAGTACGACGGAGTTTGAGGAAACCCTTCCGCAGTTCGTCAGAGGCTAGTTCATCGATAGTTCGCAAACGACGGTTACCGAGGTTATCAATATCGTCGACATAAATACCTTCTTCCTGAACAGTCAGGCCCAGCAGGTATTCGATCGAAGCGATCAGGTCTTCCGGCCGCAGCGTCATTTCAGTTTCAGGAACCTCCAGACCAAACTTGCGGTTGATACGAAAACGACCAACACGACCCAGACGATATCGATTGGAATCGAAGAACTTTTCCTGAAACAGAGTACGGGCTTTTTCAAGCTGTGGCGGGTTACCAGGTCGGAGTCGTTGGTAGATTCGCAGCAACGCTTCTTCATGACTACTGGTGGTGTCATCAGAAAGTGAATTGAAAATCAGATTGCTCTTAGTGGCTTCCATGACTTCGATACGGTCTAGTCCGGAAGTGCAGATTAACTCAGCTGCATTACGAGTGATCTTTTCACCGGCTTCGAGAATGATTTCGCCAGCTTTTTCACTGCCGCCGGGATAAACGATGTCATCGACAGCGATCTTCCCTTCAATCTTACTGACACTTCTTCCGTCTTTCACGGTTTCTTCGCCGGTGTCATAAAAAGTTTTGATAATATCAGTGTCGGAACTGTATTCCGGACCCATCGCACGAAGCAGAGTCATCGCTGAGAATTTTCCACTCTGATCGATTCGGATGCTGAGTAGGTCTTTCTTCGTGACGTTGACTTCGATCCAGCTTCCTCGTTCAGGAATCACGCGGCAACTGGCCAGTTTACGATCGGTAGTGGTGTCAGATTCCATGACAAAGTCCACGCCGGGTGAACGGTGAAGTTGACTCACTACAACGCGTTCGGCGCCATTGATGATGAATTCACCACCACCCATCATGACAGGTAAGTCTCCGAGATAGACTTCTTCCTCAATTGGCTCCTCTTTGTTCAAACGCAGACGAACTTTAAATGGACGCCCATAGGTAAGGCGAAGCTGTCGACATTCTTCGGGAGTATAACGAGGTTTACCTAGATCGTAACCAAGGTAATCAACAGTAAGTTGTTTGTCATAACTCTCCACAGGGAAAATTTCCTGCAGGACTCCCTCAAGTCCCTGCTCTTTTCGCTTATCCGAATCTATATCAGCCTGCTGGAAAACTTCGTAGCTTGCTGTTTGAATAGCAGTCAGATCGGGAATGGGATGAGCATCAAACCCACGGCCGAAGCGGTGAATATTAGTGGGCTCAAGGCGACGTTGTGCTTTAATTGGCATGTTGTTGCTCCGTGGTAAAAAGTCATCTCCCAACTGGAAGACTACTTACGGTTTCACGTCGTTAATGGGATGGGTAAAAATTACTATTGCGGAGATCGATGGGTGGCCATGTCAACAGAGAATGACTAAAGCATGTGATTCCACGCGTTCGCGAGGCGATATGCTTTAGTCGATTTCCGGTTGTATGCTTGCTCCGTTCAGCCTGAAGACTGAGCCTGTGGGTAAGCAGAGATGGTCGATTCCGATGGATTCCATACGGAAGTGGTGAGAGATACTGATAGCAGCCGCTATGTCGAGTGTCATAAAAAGATCGAGAAAGCTGTTGAGACATGAAATTAGCGCGCACACTTCGCGCAGTTATTTCAACGGTCTTGCAATCGTCGAAGAATTTTTTTGAAAAACTTCTGACGATACTAACCTGAGTCAAACGACCACCTTTCACAATCCCGGTTGAGACACTCAAACCGAGGCTGGAAACCCTAACTTGGGCTGCCTATGAACTAGTACCGAAAATTCAAAACACCTGTGTTTGTTCCAAAAGAGCTTTGGGATACGCTATCCCGTTTTCTAATTTGAATCAAATATTTAGGCATTCCCACTTCTTGCCCACTGCTGGCGTTTTTGAATCAACGCATTAAGTGTAACGACAAGGTGGGGTGAATATCCACTGTATTTAATGGAATCCGAACGCTAAATCGAGCGCAGAGTACTGCGCACGCTTGCACAATCTCGGAAAAACCAGAGGGATATAGCATTAGCGGCTGATCATGAATCCTAGGATGATCTCCGGGAAATCGAGACAATTAGCGTCCTGATTTCCCCTTCGACTTCCAGGCTCGTGACAGCCTTGCCATACCCCAAGTCGGGGTGAACTGTGAACTACTGGAGTTCGACAGTTGCCCCGGCTTCTTCAAGCTTTTCTTTGATCGCGTTAGCTTCGTCTTTATCTGCACCTTCTTTAACTGTGGCAGGTACACCTTCAACCAACTTCTTGGCATCCATCAGACTTTGGCCAGTGATGTTCTTAACTTCTTTAACGACATTCAATTTCTTGTCGCCAAAGCTAGTCATAACAACATTGAACTCAGTTTGCTCTTCAGCTGCACCACCGTCACCAGCGCCATCGCCTGCTGCTACGATGACTGCACCACCACCAGCAGCGGCTTCGATACCGTGCTCGTCTTTGAGGTAGTCACTAAGTTCTTTGGCTTGCTTGAGAGTCAATTCTACAAGCTGATCGCCTAAGGCTGAGATTTCGGCAGATACTTCTACTGTTGCTGCTTCGTCAGACATTTTCAGATTAAGCCTTTCTAACTTTATCTGGGCAAATCGGAAACCCTACGGAGCTGAACCTACTGGGTTGTTTCCGACTGCAAAAACAAAAAAACATTTGTATTCAAAAGTTTTTGGTTCCCAACGGTGGGAGCCAAAACAATCTTATTCTTCAGATCCCTCGTCGGCATCTTCGTCTTCAGCGTCAGCACCGGCTTCTTCCGCAGGCGCTTCTTCTGTTGATTCTTCTTCAGCTGCTTCTTCTTCAGCAGCTGTTTCGTCAGCACCGGCTTCTTCAGCAGGCGCCTCTTCGGTTGATTCTTCTTTCGCGGCTTCTTCCGCAGGAGCTTCGTCAGTTGCCTCGTCTCCATCGATTTCGCTGATCTGAGCCGCGAGGGTTCCGCCCGGGCCGATAAGCTGAGCAGCGAGTGTGGCGCCAGGTCCTAGCAACTGACCAACGAGTGTTGACAGCACTTCTTCCCGAGTAGGCCATTTGCTGATTTCAGCGACAGCGGCCGGAGTCAGTGCTTCTCCATCGAGAACACCACCACAGGCAGCAAAGGCTTCAAAGTTGTTTTGGTCATTATCGACCTCAACGATTTCTTTCACCATGGAAACGAAATCGCTACCACCCCAACAGACGGCGACACTGCCACCGATACCATCAAAGGCAGGTGCCAGACTGGTACCTTCCGTAGCACGAACTGCCAAACTCTTTTTGACAACTCGAATGCGGATATTTTTTTCATGCAAACGATCGCGTAATTTACCAGACTCTTCGGCGTCTAGGCCGATGACATTTACCAAAACGCAGTCTTGAATCTCTGCGAGTTCTTTCTTAATCTGATCGACGATCAAGTTCTTGACGAATTTACTCATTGTCTCGTACTTATCTATGAATGTTAGATGCCCGGGTGACTGAACTTTTCAGGACCCATAAACCCAACTGTTTTCAAATATTATGTTATTAAATAGCTACTTCGATTCCGGGACTCATTGTGGCACACACAGAAATACCTCGCACATAGGTACCTTTGATGCTGGCCGGTTTGAGTGAATCAATGTGGCTGATGAATTCGTTGATATTATCTTCGAGCTGGTTTGCTTCAAAACTCAGACGCCCAACAACAGCGTGAACGTTGCCGCCGGCATCATTGCGAAATTCAATTTTTCCAGCTTTGTATTCAGCAATGACACGGGAAACGTCCGGAGTGACCGTTCCAGCTCGAGGAGATGGCATTAAGCCGCGAGGCCCGAGGACTTTACCGAGTGGCCCAACCAACCCCATCATGTCAGGAGTGGCGATACATACATCGAAGTCTGTCCAGCCATCCTTAATCTTCTTTGCCAGTTCTTCAGCACCAACTTCGTCTGCGCCAGCTGCTTCTGCTGCAGAAGCATTTTCCCCTTTTGCAAAGACCACGATTCGGAGCTCACGTCCGATACCATGAGTCAGTCCAAGTGAACCACGGATGATTTGGTCAGCCTGCTTAGGGTCGACCCCCAGACACATATGAATTTCCACCGTCTGATCAAATTTCGTGTCACTAAATGATTTTAGTAGAGCCACCGCATCCGTAACCTTCAAGGCTCCGGAGGATTCTGCTTTCTCAAGTTGTGCCAGATATCGTTTTGATTTCTTAGACATCTTTTTATTTACCAGTTTTAATTAGTTGTTTTGTGTAATTATTCGTCGACGGTGATACCCATGCTGCGGGCAGTACCTTTAATGATATTGCGTGCATGCTCGGTATCACGTGCGTTGAGGTCAGCCATTTTCACTTTGATGATTTCATCAATCTGATCAATGGTTACGGAGCCGACTTTGGTCACGTGAGGAGTGCCTGAGCCTTTTGCAATGCCCGCAGCTTCCTTCAGCAGTGAGGCGGCTGGAGGACTTTTAACGATAAAGTCAAAGCTTCGGTCGTTGTAGACTGTGACGATCACTGGAACAGGAGTTCCATTGAGCTCACGCGTGCGGTCGTTGAATTGAGTTACGAAATCCCCAAGGTTCACTCCGAATTTACCGAGTGCTGTACCAACCGGAGGAGCAGGCGTAGCCTGTCCACCAGGGACCTGGAATTTAGTTTCTCCTACTACTTCTTTTGCCATTTCTAGTCACCGTTAAATATCACAGTTGTGATTGGTTGTCTAAATGCGAATGCTTGAAGTTCACCATAACTCGTAAAGTCCGCGGTCAGCCGCAAGCTAATGTATGTAAAAATTAAATCTCTTCGATTTGCCAGTGTTCCAGTTCAACCGGAGTACTTCGACCAAAGATGTTGATAATTAAAGTAACTCGGCCGTTGGCTTCGTCAATACCATCTACTTCACCTTCGAAGTTCTGGAAGTTTCCATCCTTCACTCGGACACGGTCACCAGCATTGAATGGAATAGCAGTTTTAAGTTGTGGTTCTTCGCCTTTGGAATCTTCTTCAGGCTGAGCAACGCTCAAGATGCGTTCTACTTCATGAGCAGGCATCGGCGTTGGCTTACCGAAGGTACCTGTGAAATCACCGATACCGGGAGTTTCACGTACGAGAAACCATGAATCGTCCTGCAACATCATTTTGACCATGATGTAGCCTGGGTAAAGCTTGCGTTTCACGACCTTACGTTTTCCACTGCGAGTAAACTCAACAATGTCTTCGGTCGGAACGATCACTTCCTCGAAGTAATCATCAAGCCCTTCCATCTTGATGCGACGAAGCAAGGCGTCGCGGATAGTAGTTTCGCGGTTAACCTGAACTTTCAGGATGTACCACTCAAGTGTTTGGCTATCGTATTTTTTAGGGATGTTATGAGGATCAAAGGGAGCGTCTTCGGCCGATTCTTCAGCTGGCGTTGGTTCCGAAGCTGGTTCCACTACGAGCTCCTC
>PAJC01000134.1 GCA_002705165.1 Planctomycetaceae bacterium
CAATCGGGAAGACGCATGATATCACATCATGCGTCTTCTTTTTTATGTTGAGCCGTTAACCCCCACTACTCCTGGTAACTGGTAAGCTGAGCTCTGCCCCGCAAACTTCCCCCTCTTTAAAATAACATCTGACATGATTCGCTCTACTTCGATCACTTCCCTGCTTCTCATGATTTTTTTGGTATTATCGCCACAACAAGCGACTGCCAAAAAGATCAAACCATACCAACCCTCTGACTTGTTAGAAAACTATCGNCNAGCACATNCTTCGATTAACGATGTNAACAACAAGATGATTCGACATCGNGTNAGNCCCCACTGGGTCGAAGAGGACAACAAGTTTTGGTACAAACTTGATCTCCATGCCGGCAAACGGGAGTGGGTTGTTGTCGACTGCCTTGCAGGNAAACGACAGCNGGCATTTAATCATACTGCAGTNGGTAAACAACTTTCGGAACTACTCANAAAAGACGTCGATGGAAGCANGCTCAANATCAGTGAGCTNCAGTTTGACAAAGCACTCACTTACTGCGAATTCAAGTTTGAAAATGGCCGTTATCGCTTNCATTACAAAGATAATAAACTTGAACAAATGACTCGCGTCTTGTCGCCGCCGAACATTGTGACCACCTCCACACGGATCGCTCAAAAGCAAGACCAGACGCCCCGATGGGAATTTGAAGTTAAAAACCACAATGCGGTATTAGTCGACAAGGAAAATAAGCAGGAACACGTCCTTACAACCGATGGAACNGAGGCNAATCCCTACAAATTCAACAAATGGGNCCCANCGCGAAACTACGTCGTGTTCATGAAGGTTCAACCTGGAAATCTCAGCAAAGTCCACCTNCTGGAATCCTCACCTAAGGATTCTATNAAGGCAAANNTACACACTCGCACTTATGCCCAACCAGGNGACCGCTTTGACAGTTTCAAACTCTTNATCGCGAGTACCGAAACGCAAAAGAGTTATGCCGTNGACACCGAGNTCATTGACTACCACGGGCCACCNCGNCTTGAATGGCACGAGAACAATGACTTCTTCACCTATCAAAAAGATGACCGCGGGCATCAGCGTGTTCGTGTTATCGCCGTGTCGGCGGCCGACGGCACAACCCGCACANTCATTGATGAACAAACGGAGACCTTNATAAACCAGACAAAATTTTACCGGCACTANACCAAAGATGGGAAGCGTTTGGTCTGGACAAGCGAACGCAGCGGCTGGAATCACCTTTACCTCTACAACCTTAATTCCGATCAGAGCNTTATCCCCATCACCAGTGGGGAGTGGGCCGTCAAGAAAGTTCACTCGCTTCACGAAGAAGAGGGTTACCTGATTTTTAGCGCTGTAGGAACCGAAGCGAATGAAGATCCTTATCATGAACATTACTTCCGGGTGAACCTGGACGGCAGTAATCTGACCAAGCTAACCGACGGAGACGGGACTCATAAGATNCAGTTATCGCCAACCAGACGNTTTCTTATCGACNAATACTCACGAATTGACCAANCGCCTATCCATACGCTACGNAATGCCAANACCGGCAAANCGATCTGTCAATTGGAAATCGCGGATATCAGCCAACTCCTAGAATTAGGATTCAATTTACCCGAACGTTTTGTGGCGAAAGGACGCGATGGCAAAACAAATATTTACGGGATGGTTTATCGCCCACGCCTCTTTGACCCGAAGTATAGCTATCCTGTGGTTGAATATATCTATGCCGGACCTCATGACTCCCATGTCCCAAAATCGTTCATGACCCGCATGCGTATGTTCCACCTGGCTGAGCTAGGCTTCATTACCGTCATGGTTGACGGTATGGGTACTGACAATCGGGGCAAAGATTTCCACGATGTCTGTTGGAAGAATCTACAGGACTCCGGTCTGCCTGATCACATTGCCTGGCTGAAAGCCTTAAANGCAAAATATCCTCAATGTGACATTTCCAATGTCGGCATCTTCGGTACAAGTGCAGGAGGCCAGAGTAGTACCGCCGCCTTATTACACCACAGCGACTTTTATCGCGTTGCTGTGTCATCCTGTGGCTGCCATGACAATCGAGTTGACAAACATTGGTGGAACGAACAATGGATGGGCTATCCAATTGCAGAACACTACAANNATCAGTCGAACACNACGAATGCCAATCTACTCAAGGGNAATCTGCTACTAATGGTCGGCGAGATGGACACCAATGTCCCTCCCGAATCGACCTATCAGCTCGTCAACGCCTTGATTAAGTCCAAAAAAGAATTTGATCTATTAGTTGTACCTGGCATGGGGCATTCGGCTGGTGGTGAATATGGCCAACGCCGACGTTGGGACTATTTTGTTCGCCATCTACATGGCCTAACACCTCCAAACTGGAATCAACACGGTTATCCGCCTAAATAANCTTTCCATTAAAACTTCNTATTTACGGCAACTCCCAAGAGTACTTTTGTGAGTTCGATCCGTTCTCTAAGTATAGAAGACACTTAAAACAGGGGCATTTGTTTGGAGTCATACGGATCCTATGTTGAAGTCAAACCCCTCATACACCCAAGTTCGTGATTCACTNAAAGANCAGCCCCTCGATGATAAGCNGACTTTTCTAGAGTCAATGATCNATTACTTTCTCCGGATCGATCAGTCAGCTCCTAACCGCTTACTGGAGATTGAGGGNGCTATCGACTCTATTCTTGAGCAAGACTAAGTATCTGGTAAATCGGCCCTGATCTGCTAAATTACCTAAAACATTTCGCAGACCTCGCAGAAAATCCTATGAATATCCTTGTCGGCTGGGAAACCTCCCCCGAAATCGAAACGCTCGAATTAATGCTCAACATTGGTGGCCACGAGGCGACCATCTGCAGTGAAGTTGATCAATTTGACTTAAAATTAAAGGAGACCGACTGGGATGTCGTGCTTCTCTCCTTGAGTTTTCCAACTTTGGAAGAGTCNATTGAGACATTTGAGCGAACGAAGGGGGCCATTGCCGGGATTCCCATTGTTGGTGCTGCCAAATCGGATGACATTACCCACCTGATTCAGTTTGTCTCACAAGGTCTTCATTCTCATGTAATCCGAGATACTGATGGCAACTTTATTATGCTGTTACTCTCAATGCTTGAAGCGGCATATGAGAATGTGCGTGCCTTGAGAGCCCAGGTTGTTGCTGAACGATTAAGTGATGAGGTCAACTCAGTTCGTAAACTTCAGGAATCCGTCATTCCGGATGATTTNCCGGAAACAAATGGATACAAGGTTGTCGGAAGATACGAGCCCTCTGAAATACGTGTTGACGGGCAGAACATGGTGGTTATGGCCGGCGGCGATTACTACGATTCCTTCGCCTTAGATGATGCCCGGCTCGTCATGCTTGTTGGCGATGCCTCGGGGCACGGAGTGAAGGCTTGCATGTCGATCATGACAATGCATACACTCATCCGGATGATTCGCAACAATCGGTATGCCAACACGGCAGACTTTGTAAACGCTGTTAATGACAGACTTTGCAAAAGTGACATCGTGCAGGATGAAGGCGGGTTTATNACCATCATCTACTGCATCCTCGATACCGAATCCAACCTNATCGAATGGACNTGTGCAGGCCACCCCCTGCCTTTGCTTCAGAACCTGGAAACCAATGAAGTCGCGATCCTAGGTCACGAAGATCAAATTGGCTTGCCTTTAGCCGTCATGGAAGGGTGGGATTACGAGTGCATCTCGGCTACCATCCCACTCAACAGCCGATTACTTATTTACACCGATGGACTGGAAGAAGCGTTTCCACCAAGTGGCGACGCATTGGTCGATCAATTCGGGGTCGAAGGGATCATCGGGGCCATGCGGGACTCCAAAGATCTCTCACTTTCCGAGGCCTTAGACCTGATCTTCCAACGCTCCTCNGACATTACAGAGGGAACCGGTCGACATGACGATACATCGGTCATGATGATCGAGCGAAGATAACGCGTGTCGAAACAAAGAACGTGACTAGGGCTGACTTAGCCCTGTCTCATCTACCACTCCACTCTCAGAGGAATCCTCTGCACGCACTTTCGAGACTACTTCAACGAAATCTGGCCGGCCATAACTGACCGCAAATGGCGGCATNTCAACCAACACTCCGTCATGTCGTTCNGTACGCACTCTAGCTACAGCATCCTGGGCCCCGATATCTATTCCCCTCTCTATAAGATTCGATGAGAAATCAATAACCCCAAGTGGAGGCTCAAATCGAGATTGCAAGTTGACTACCACGACNTCGCTTCGACTACGTTGATCTGACAGTTGACTTTGACGCAACAAGTGACCAAAGCCTCGAATCACACTATCAGCAAGATTCACCCCATCACGTGTCGCGACCGGACTAACATCGATTAGCAAAACATGTGTCGCCCCCCACAACACAGCCGCTTCTACGGGTGCATTGTGAGCAAACCCACCGTCNACCAACTCCAGACGATCCCCCTGTTCGGGCATCCCCTCTACAACCTGCCCTGGGAAAGCGGGGTAGATAGCCGAAGACCCCAATACAACTTTCATGAACTGCTCTGGAGACTGCTTCATATCGATCCCACGATTTCCAAACTCCGGATTAATCCCATTCCCATCTGCCTGAAGATAAAAATACAACTCCGATGGCACTTCGGGACGACCACGAGCAATCGCGGTCGTAGTTAGCACTAAATCTCGCTTGACAACGTCACTGCTAACAATCCACTTACCCATCGACTCCAAACGTTGTTCTATCGTCTCANCGTCGTCCACTTGATAATCCATATCATGATGNGTTGCGTGTTGTTGCAACATCGAAGAATAACCTCGNACTAAAGCGGCACGAATCCCGTCACCGGTNGAAAAGGTCTTCTCATTGATCAACATCGTAAACAGTTGAAGTAGCGGCAAACCNAGAACACCAACGGTTAACACCCAATGAATACGTCCTCGGCGAATTCTCAAGTCCTGTTTATTGGGGTCGCTCGATACTCTCGCTACAAAGTAATAGACCGCTCCTGCAAAAAGCATTGNAATGGCCGTAAATTCAGCNCCGATGCGACACCACCACCAAAGATGATGAAGNAAATGATTGTGCCCNAGGAAGACCCAGGGNGAAAAAGGAATCGCATAAAGAGAAAATTCAACCGCTCCTANCATGAGNCANACTCGATAAAAGAACTTCAGCCGCGCGTCGTAACGACGCCGAAACAAACGACCTAAGAGATANANCAGAGCCATTTGCAGGAACGCGAACCAAATTCCGGCGTTTACTCTTACGGAAATGGAAGGCAAGAGGATTTCGCGTCGGTCCAACGATTGCCANACATCTCTCAATACCTGCTGACCTTGAGCATACCCGGAAACATTCATTGATACTGGCACGGCATTTAACGCACCACCGGAGGTACCCACGACTAGATCGATATCCAACTGCGAACCATATTGCGTGTTGAGCTCATACAGGTACTTTTCCACTTCGGATATCGCGCCCACCTGATATGCACANCGTGCTCCCCCCCCTGAAAGGACAACCCCCAGTCTAAATGGTTTTTCCGGAGACGCATTCTTTTGCGCATGAGCCAATAGCTGGCCCACACCCCGCAAGTCCTGACGAACGAGCTGATCTTCTGTACTATCGCTCTCCAGGCCTAGGCTCTGCTGTAAAACAATGTAATCCTGATCCCCATCGTCCGAGGGCAAAAACAGAGGTCGAGGCTGCGTAAAGACTTGTTCTGTCAGCATTCGTTTCAATTCAGCTAGTTGCGGAAAATCGCGTCTACACACCAACACATCATGAGGAATCTGTACCCTGTCTAAAGCTGGGATTTCGACTTTGACAATTTCCGACTGTAATTCCGGCTGTTTTGAAATCGCATCATCCCAAACAAATCCAATCGTTGTAACTCCAGCTCGACGTTTCGCAATCGCTTCTAACACCTGAGAATGCGAATGCATAAATCGCGTTGTTTTTTCAGGCAGGTCAATCCCCAGGTCTTTCATGACCCTTTGCGGTACCAAAGCNCCGGATGCCGACTGCGGATGAACCAACAATACTTCCAGNGTNCCCCCTTCAGCAGCCNGCTNAATGTCTCCNATTGTGAGCTCTCCATTTTCAGNATGAGCGAGACAAACTGAGTGATAATAGCGTTGAAACTTATCAGCTTTTCGCGAGTCGTTGACCCATGGCCCCATTCCAGGCCTGGCATCCATCGTTGCCAGGTATTCGTATTGGTCAATCAGTCCACTCTGNAATATCCCACGGACATACCCTCCGGCTGTCAGCAATGCCANNTCAATCTCACCGGTCTGTAACCAATGAGAAACCTCTCGATATGAACCCGAGGCAATCTGAAAACGAACGGGAGGATTCTGCGAACCNGAAAGCTGATTGATCAACGCCCTTAATTCACCATCTTTGTCCTGAAAGGTTTCATAAGTAACAACACCAACACGAATTACAAAACTATCCTGCCCCACCGACCATGAACTCGGGCCGAGAAGTAAAAACAGCGTCAACAATNCTCTTCCAAGCATTTTCATACATTCACCTTTGAATCAGAATCCTGATTTAAGCCTACACTTCGAAGGCATTTCGAATAGTTTTCGTCCATATCGAATCTCGAGATGTCGACGAGATACTGTTGTCGAAGCTCCTTTAGGGAATTCACTCCGGGAACGATTTTCAAGGCGAAAACAATTCTGTCGACAAGCCCTGAAAAGATTATTCTCTTATCCCACTTGGAAATTGGAGTGGGCGCAAGTTTATTTAGATGATAAAGCATATTACTCGCACAATTATTTGAAATCGTATGATAAAACTCGGGCTTTTCCTGAAGATCCATCGCTCGTTGCATCACATCCTCAAACATCCGCTGGACTGCTTCCCGCCCTATCTTTAATGGATAGAGACGCACCGGATCGTTTCTGACATGAGTCCGCAATCCAATTAAATCTCTTTCTGTCCCCACAACGTAAGCTAATTCAAAGTTGCGAAAGAGCCCTTCTTGCACACTAAACTCTTCTCCCACTTCCCTGTGGACTTCTGCTGAGACGGCGATGGCATCTGACTCACCAGACTCATCCTGATATTCAAACGTGATGAAAATATGGGCAACGCCTTCCCACGCTGATATCTGTTCCACCCCTAACCAAACTTTATGGAGGCCGGTTAGAGGTATCCGGCGAGTAACCCAAGATGGTGTAAATTCAGTTTCTGACTGGTAAAAGAAATCACGTACGTTGTGAAGCGTGGCGACACCTTTTACAAAATCCACTTGTACCGAATACTGCATATCTTCGGCCCAGTTTCGATCCGCCCGGGGATGGATACAGNATANTGCCAGCAACACCAGTAGATCAAATCCCCAAACACCGTATATCAGAACATGTCGATCCTGNTAGTGAAGNGCCGTCATTAAGAAANCCGTTAACGCAACAACCGCCAATCCAAATCCCAATTTGGCATTTAGTTTTGGAAAAAACGTAATTCCAGCAACTGCCCAAACCAAAGCAATCAACCANGCTATCCAGCCAATGGCTTTGAGCAGAATATCGATAATGGGCCACAGTGCCCCGCTGTCCTCAAACATGACTTTATTATATGTAATCCCTACCTTAAGACCGTCATTTTACAAAGGTATTTCACTCGGAGATGGTGGGGCGAATCCATGCCGTGGATGCTATTTTGATATAATTACTAGAAGTAATAAACCTGAATTATTGCCTTAAGACGTCTATGATTAACCGGAACACTTTTGGAGTTAGTGAATACTAATGAGTGACATGCATCCTGCATTCAGCGACTTTGCTCGTGGAGTAACAACCGAAACCGCCTTTGATGTGCTTGTAATCGCCAAGCAACTAAAGGCAGAAGGTAAAAGGGTTGTGGAGTTGGAGATTGGCGATAGCCCTTTTCCATCCACTACCAATGGTGCTCAGGCTGGAATCAAAGCGATACAGGACGACCATTGTCACTATGGTCCTTCCATCGGCATCCCTGAGTTTCGTGAAGCCGTTGCCAATTACGTCAATGATGAATATGGCCTCAACGTTGCTGCCAGTAATGTCACGGCGGGACCCGGCGCTAAAATTTTTGAAACACTCTTTTGTGAAGCCTTTATCAATGAAGGGGATGGCGTACTGGTTTTCAGTCCGTTCTTTCCAACTTATCCACCCAACATCGATCGACGCGGTGGACGAATTGTTTATTCGGAACTGAAACAGGAAAATGCATTCCGTCCGAATCTGGAGGATATCGCCACCTTTGTCAATCAGGATCCCAATCCAAAAGCAATTTTTATCAATACTCCTCACAACCCCACCGGAGGAATTGCCACCGAAGAAGATCTCAAAGGCATTGCCGATTTAATACGCGGCAAGGACATCGTAGTCTTCGCGGATGAACCTTATGACCAAATGGCATGGGAAGGCCAGCACCATTCTCTGCTGGCACAACCCGACATGCTTGATCAATGCGTTTCTTGCTATACCTTTAGTAAGTCCTTTAGTATGAGCGGATGGCGACTCGGGTACGCGGTCAGTAGTGAGCGTATTATCAACATGATTGCCAAACTGACAAACAGTACTTTGTCATGCATTCCACCCTTCGTCCAAATAGCCGGGGCGGCAGCATTAAATAAAGACCGTTCTCAACGTGATGAGTACATGGCTGAGTTCAAAGAACGAACCGTTTCACTAGCTACCAAGCTCAATCAACTGGATGGCGTTAACTGCCTGATTCCGGGTGGAACATTCTACGTCTTTCCTAATGTCGCTGAAATCTGCAATCGTCACGGAATTACTTCTCACGGCCTGGCACTTTATCTTCTGAAAGGAGCCGATGACAACTTTGGCATCGCCTGTCTAGGCGGAGAATGCTTTGGAGATGCCGGACATGGTTTTATACGCTTTAGTACTGCCGAGCCCCCGGAACTGATTCAGGAAGCACTCGACTTCCTGCCAGTGGCCTGGAATAACGAGGAACGGATTCAGGCATTCCTTGCTGACAATCCAAAATACCAATTGGAAGTTCCCTACGCAGTATAGCCCCTTGAGAGGAACGGGAGGTTAACGTGGCAGATGTAACCAAGATTGCCCAACGCATTATTTCCAATGTGGAACAAGTGATTGTCGGTAAACGACCTCAATTAATTCTCTCGCTGGTGTCTTGGCTATGCGAAGGACATATCCTTTTGGAAGATGTTCCTGGCGTTGCCAAGACAATTTTAGCTCGAGCTTTGGCGCGCAGCGTCGGATGCAATTTCAAGCGAGTGCAATGTACGCCGGACCTACTACCTACCGATGTAACCGGAGCGTCGATCTTTAATCCCAAAACGACTGAGTTTGAATTTCGCCCGGGCCCTATTTTTGGGCAACTGGTTCTGGCTGATGAAATAAACCGCGCCACCCCACGTACTCAAGCTGCTCTTCTCGAAGCCATGGCTGAGGCCAAGGTTACTGTTGACGGACATTCACATACACTAACCCCGCCGTTCCTGGTGGTCGCCACGCAAAACCCGATCGATCACGAAGGTACATTTCCGCTGCCGGAAGCTCAACTGGACCGTTTTCTAATGAAATTCCAACTGGGATATCCCAGCATGGAAGACGAATTAAAAATGCTCTCCATGCTACAACACAAACATCCGTTGGAGTCTATTGGCGAGGTTGTTTCAGCAAAAGAGATCATCGCATGTCAGCATGCGGTACGCACAATACACATCGATGACAAAGTACGCCAGTACATCATGGAAATCATTCATGCCACACGCCAACACGAGGACCTGACCCTGGGGGCAAGTCCCCGTGGTTCAATTGCCCTGTTCCGCGGTAGTCAGGCGATGGCCGCATTACGAGGACGTGATTACGTATTGCCTGATGATGTCAAATTCATTGTGGCTCCCATTATCGCCCACCGACTTATTTTGTCTCCCGAAAGCCGGCTCCGTAAAGTGACGGCAGAGCAGGTTGTGGAGGACGTCGTATCTGAGATCGCTGTTCCCACGCTGAACACTTAAACGGAGAGCAGCCTATGAAGTGGGTCATCGCTGTACTGCTAGTTCTGGGATTCTCGTTTGTCATAGGTTCTGACTTACTAGCGTATGCAATGTACTCATTACTTAGCCTCATGGCCGCCAGTCTGTGGCTCTCAAAGAACTGGTCTGCCCAACTTTCTGCGACACGAGAATGTTCTCAATTAAAAGCTGACATTGACGACCATGTTGGAATTGAACTGGAAGTGACCAACCGCGGAAAACTTCCGGTTCCGTGGATTCTATTGGAAGACATGTTGTCCAAAAAAGCTTTCTCGCATTCTCCTCCCAGCTTGGAATTGCAATCCAGCCGAATCAAACTGACGATGTTAAGGGCCAACCAATCGAAGAAGCTTCAATACCATTTCAAATGCAATCGTCGTGGATTCTATCAGTTGGGGCCGGTCGTTCTTGAGACTGGTGACTTGTTTGGGCTCCACAGACGATTTCAGATCCGATCCAAGCCACAGTATTTAACGGTCTACCCCAAGGTGGTTCCCATTGACGGCTATGAGCTATCCAGCCGACGGCCCATCGGCGAAATCAAAATGACGCATCGATTATTTGAGGATCCTACCCGGATTGCGGGCGTGCGAGCGTATCAGGAAGGCGATCCACTCAATCGAATCCACTGGCGAGCCACCGCGCGAACAGGCAAGCTGCAAAGCAAAATATATGAATCATCAACCGTGGCCGGCCTGACCGTCATCCTGGACTTTCATGAAAAGGCGTTCCAACGTCAACACGAACCAATAAGATCCGAATTGGCGGTTACAGCAGCAGTTTCCGTAGCCAATACAGTGCAACTTCTCGGCCANCAGGTCGGCCTGCTAACCAACGGCCGTGATGCCGCTGAACGGATGCGCCGACAGGGTTGGGACATTGAATTAGGGAATCGACAACAAGCTCGGCAAGCAGGTGCTATGCTGACTGACAATGATCGTCTGAAACCATTACAGGTTCCCACTCAACGATCCTCAGAGCAGTTTTACCGGATACAGGAATTACTGGCACGCATAGAATTTTCTGACGGCTTGGAATTTGGCCCATTATTGCTCGAATCTCAGTCGCGTATTCCTCGTGATGCCACCGTCCTGGCAATCATCTCCAAACAAAACCCACAGTCCACGATTGCTTTAGAGAATATGGTTCGACAGGGATTTGCTGTGTCGGCGATGATCAATGTTTTTGAACCTACTGAGTACGCCCGAGTTTCAGGCCCCCTGGTCGAAGCGGGGATTACCACCTATCACTTACGAGATAACGATTCAATTATTCACGTCTGCCGTAAACAAATACTCCGATAAGTAACTCATCGATGGTTCGAAAACAAAAAACGATGTTCGACTATATGGTAATCGGGATCAGCCCTGCGCTAGTGGCGATCATGGTCACCAGTCTTGCCCTGTTTGTTTCCACCGTACTTAACCCAAGTCCGTTTCTAGGGCGTTTTAATTTCATTCTGATAATGTATTCCGTGGCGACCGTTTCTGTTGCTCGCATCTCTATCGAAGAAGGGAAAGAACGCGCCATCCTGTTTGGCATTCCTTTAGCAGTCGTAACCATGATCGCTATGAGTTCAATGGTTCAATACGAGGATGCTGTCAAGGGAATGAAACTCATTTATAGTGCGGTCGTCATAGCGATCACCTGGTGGTCGGCTCATCAACTGACTTGGGACTGTACCGTCATCGAAGAGAATCATGACTCTAGCAATCAGGGATTATTGCAAAAGATAGGACTCGAAAGGCTAATCACGCAGAGCCAAAAGACTGCCGATAAAGCCGAGAACGATGCCAGCCACGCTTTGGGGGAAGAAGAGTCAAAACAGAACTGGTTCGAACAATGGAAGGACAATCGGAAGAAACCTCATACTCCAGGGGTCTGGGTTATTTACTATTCGTTCGCTGCCTTACCATTGTTTGGCTTTGGGCAATTATTTACCAATGAGGAGGTTAGTAGTAACTGTTTCAAGTATCTCCTCTGTTACGTTGGAAGCGGTCTAGGACTACTACTAACGACCAGTCTACTTGGATTACGCCGCTATTTACGTCATCGCGACATCGAAATGCCACGGGAAATGGCCGGTACCTGGCTTGCCGTCGGCGCCCTGATGATTGGGGGATTCATGGCATTCGCGTTCTTTCTTCCCCGACCGGGTAATACCCAGCAACTGGCCAATGCAAGTAGTCTGTTTAACCAAAGCCAGGATGCCTTTGACACGTCAGAATACGGGATGGGCCCAGACGGCAAGAACGATGATAACGCTGGCCAAACAAGCGATGAGCCACAACAGTCTTCAGAGCCGGACTCCTCAAGCCAAACATCACAAAATGGGAATCAGCAGGGAGAGGCGAGCAAACAAAACAAACAAAGCGACTCTCAAACTTCTGAAGCCTCCGACGGTCAAACCAACGAAGAATCTCAAGGAAGTGGAGGCTCAGCCGAAGAGTCCGACGATCAGGACAGGCAAAGCGACAAACCACCGTCTGGGGATTCGTCAAATCAATCTGACGAACAAAAGAACCCTACCGACAACAGCACGGACTCACCCTCCGAGCAAGGAGACGCTGACGGGAAAAGCAATCAGAGCGAAGATGGAAACCAATCAAATCAAAACGAACCTTCTGAACCCAACAACTCCCAAGACATTCAACCGGAAGAAAAAAATCAGGACAACGCCACCAACGGTCAAAATCAACAACGCGAATCGGATGACAATCATTCCTCACAAAGCTCGCAAGCAAAGCAAGACAATTCGCCTTCGTTCCAACTTCCCGTACTCCCTTCTCTTGTAGGCATCGGAACCATCATCCAAATTCTTTTCTGGATCGCCGTGTGCACTGCCACACTTTACTCCCTTATCAAAAACCACAAAGCTCTCTGGCAAGCACTTAAAGAGATGCTCAGAGGATTTTTCAGTTGGCTCGCCCGAATCTTTGCGGGAACAGAGCAAGAGCATGTCGACGAAGAAGAACCTGTCAATCAGACACCACAAATGCATCCACCGTTCGCCAGTTTTCGAAACCCATTTACCACCAACGCCCAAATGTCTCTGCCGGAATTAGTTCAATATAGCTTCCGCGCGTTAGAGTCTTTGGGTTGTGAATTGGGCATCGAACGACAGGTAGACCAAACTCCTAATGAATTCAGTCGGGCAATGGCTGAGCACATCATACCATTAAGCCAGTCCACACTTCGACTCGGCAAGCATTACAGTCTGGCAGCCTATGCGCCTACCTTGCTAAACCAAAGTTGCGTTCAGGATCTGCAGGCCTTCTGGGAACAAGTGAGTATTGTCGAGATACGAAAGCCTGCTGTTATTAGCAAGTAGCTCTCCGGTTAACAGTGGCAATTGTCTTCTCCGTTTCAGTACGTTCCGTCGGACAGGCTGACAGATTGAATTCCTGATCAGATTGAACGACCTGAACAAGGTTATCTTCGCCTTCAACGCACCGACTGTAACGATAAATCAACCCGACAGCATACTCTACCGCTTTGTCAGTAGAAGGACCTGTGATCAGTGCGTTGGGACCTTTGAATCTGATGGGCACAAGTAATGACGTGCTGGTCGCATCTTCCATACGGTGCATATATTCCAACTGAGTATTCTCTTTTTCATCACGTCCGACGATGACTTTGACCTGCTCATTGAATCGGAAGTGCCGACCGACGTTGAGAGCTTCATAATCCCAACGCGTATCGTC
>PAJC01000135.1 GCA_002705165.1 Planctomycetaceae bacterium
CCCGAGGTGAAAAAATACTCACCAAGAATGTAAAAACAGACGAATACGGCGGTTTTGAGTTTGACTGGCAAGCACCAGAGGATGCCATGCTAGGTGTCTACCGATTCCACGTACGCGGAATCGGTCCGAACCAAATTTCCGGTGGCAACACTTTCCGAGTCGAAGAGTACAAGAAACCAGAGTATGAAGTCACCGTAGAGGCTCCTGATAAGCCTGTCGCTCTTGGTGAAGTGATCAAAGCTAAGGTGAAAGCAAACTATTATTTTGGGGCCCCAGTTACGGAAGGAACCGTCAAAGTCACGATTCGTCGATACAATCACAGTCAAAACTGGTACCCCAACCGAGCTTGGGACTGGTGCTTTGGGCCAGGATATTGGTGGTACAGCTATGACTACCCCTGGTACCCCGGATGGAATAAATGGGTCGGCTGTATGAGACCGATGCCCTGGTGGTACGGTACTCCCCACAATCCACCGGAATTGATCAGCCAACAGGAAGTCGAACTCACCGAAGATGGCACCGTTGAACTGGAAATCGACACTACCATTGCCAAAGAACTTCACCCCGACAGTGACCAGCGGTACGAAATTATTGCTGAAGTGCGTGACCAATCTCGACGAACCATTATCGGTAACGGTTCGGTACTGGCGACTCGTAAACCATTTACGGTCTTTAGCTGGGTCGACCGCGGTTATTATCACTCTGGTGATACCATTAATGCCAGCTTTCATGCAAAAACACTCGACAGTCGCCCAGTTCAGGGTAAGGGTAAGCTACGCCTCCTGAAAGTCGCCTACAACCGCAACAATGAACCTGTTGAAAAAGTGGTCCAAACCTGGAATCTCGACACTGACAAACAAGGATTGGCAAGCCAACAGATCAAGGCAAAGGAAAAGGGACAATATCGTATCTCCTATGAAGTCGATGACACAAACGGACACGTCATCGAAGGGGGCTATATTTTCACTGTCATCGGTGACGGTTTTGATGGTGGAGACTTTCGCTTTAGCGACCTTGAGTTAATTCCCGACAAAGCAGAATACCGCCCGGGTGATACGGTGAAGCTACAAATCAATACCAATCGCCGGAATGGTACCGTTCTCTTATTCGTCCGGCCATCTAATGGTATTTATTTACCACCAAAGCGAATCGATTTACGTGGCAAGAGTACGGTTGAAGAAATCACCGTCATTCGAAAAGACATGCCAAATTTCTTTGTCGAGGCGGTTACCGTCGCTAACGGTCGGATCTTCCAATCCGCTAAAGAAATCGTTGTCCCACCAGAAAAACGAGTTATCAACGTCGAGGTTGAACCTTCCGCTGAAACCTACAAACCCGGTGAAAAAGGAACGGTCAAAGTTCGGCTCACCGACTATGCCGGTAAACCATTTGAAGGCTCGACGATCGTGTCTATCTATGACAAGTCCGTGGAATATATATCCGGTGGTACCAATGTTCCAGATATTCAGGAATTTTTCTGGAAGTGGCGCCGCAATCACAATCCTCGCCATGAATCCAATCTAAACCGTTATTCCAACGAACGAGTCCCACTCAGAGGCGAAACAATGGGGCCACTTGGTGTCTTTGGACGCACGGTAGCAGACGATCTTTATCTTTATTCATCAGACGGGGCGCTTGGATTAACTAGCAATCAGCCGTTACCCAAGGTCGCTAACCGAGGCAAGGGATTCATGACAAGCATGGGGGGAGTTGCTAGGGGCGCCCCCCTAGCCGAGATGGCAATGATGGAGGGCGACAAGATGGCTGATTCGGCCATGGGCGGCTCCCCAGCAGCACTCAACGCAAGCGATCAACGAAGCAATGCTCAAAATGGATCAAGCCAGNCTGAAATACAAGCTCCCAACCTCGAAGCCGCCGTACGAGAAAATTTCGCTGACACAGCTCTATGGNTAGGAACATTATCCACTGACAAAGAGGGCCTAGCTGAANTTGAGTTTNAAATGCCNGAAAACCTGACCACTTGGAAAGTGAATGTCTGGGCTCTGGGGCATGGCACCAATGTTGGCGAGGGGCACACCGAGGTCATCACACGCAAAGACCTNATTGTACGGCTCCAAGCTCCAAGNTTCTTCACTGANACAGACGAAGTTATGATTTCNGCCAACGTGCATAACTATCTGGANGCGGAGAAATTGGTNACCACTAAATTGATCGTCGATGGTGAATACTTAGTCCCTCTGGATCAAGTTGAACGCAAAGTGAACGTCCAGCCTAATGGTGAAACTCGCGTTGACTGGATGGTCAAGGTGAAAGGGGAGGGCNAGACAACCATTCAACTGCAGGCTTTGACTAATGAAGAGTCCGATGCNGTTCAAATGNCATTCCCTGTTTATGTTCATGGCATNTTAAAAACTGAATCCTGGGCCGGAACGATCCGTCCGGATCAGAATAATGCCCAACTTAGCTTTACCGTTCCGGAAGAACGTAAAGCAGAACAATCGGTTCTGGAAGTACGATACTCCCCAACCCTNGCTGCCGCTATGGTGGACGCCTTACCCTACATGCTCGATTATCCCTACGGNTGTACTGAGCAAACTCTCAATCGGTTCCTCCCAGCAGCGATCACTCAACAAACGCTGCTGAACATGGACTTAAATCTCGAAGATCTAAGAGCCAAGCGAACCAANTTAAANGCNCAGGAGATNGGCAACGACAANGANCGGGCNAAACAATGGAAGAGATTNGATCGCAATCCCGTATTCAGTCAANCNGAAATGCAAAAAATNGTNGCGACCGGCGTCACNCGTCTGACGAACATGCAAAATCCGGACGGCGGCTGGGGATGGTTCGGNGGTGGGCNGCAAGGNAGCTATCCNCACACGACCGCCATGGTAATTCANGGACTNCAGGTNGCCCGCCAAAACGGCATCGACCTGGATGCCGAGGTTATCGTTCGAGGNATCANCTGGCTGAAAAACCACCAGGANACTGAAGTGGAAAAACTCAAACGNGCCGCAACAAAAACAAANCCCTACAAACTNTTNGCAGACAATCGNGATGCGCTTATCTATATGATTCTGGCAGAAGCGGATGTNAACAACACNGAAATGCAGGACTTCCTNTATCGCGACCGCACCAAATTGTCAGTCTATGGGCTCGTAACTTTNGGACTAGGGTTGGAAACCGTTGCTCANCAGGATCGACTAACNATGGTCGTNCGCAACATCGAACAATTTCTGATTCAGGACGAAGCCAACGANACNGCCTATCTGGAANTGCCNGCCGGACATGCCTGGTGGNACTGGNACGGGGACGAAATTGAAACGAATGCGTTTTACCTGAAGCTGTTGGCNCGCGTNAAACCGCAAAGCCAGCAAGCATCTCGTTTGGTGAAATACCTNCTCAACAATCGTAAGCACGCAACCTATTGGAAGTCGACTCGNGACACATCACTNTGCATTGAAGCATTCTCCGAATACCTGAAGGCAACTGGGGAAGCAGCACCTGANATGACGGTNGAAGTCTGGCTGGACGGGAAAAAGCACAAGGAAGTCAAAAT
The DNA here is from genome assembly GCA_002705165.1 of Planctomycetaceae bacterium. GTDB lineage: Bacteria > Planctomycetota > Planctomycetia > Pirellulales > Pirellulaceae > UBA721. The sequence continues at coordinate 3,521 of PAJC01000135.1, forward strand.
CAACACCTCCAATCTTTTCTCCTTCGATAACAAACTGATTCTCAAGGCAGAAGAAGTAACCTCNGGGNANCACACTGTNGAATTGCGACGACAAGGAAAAGGCCCCGTTTACTTCAACGTATACTCNACCNACTTCACCCTAGAGGACTTCATTGAAAAAGCNGGCCTCGAAATTAAGGTGGAACGTCGCTATTACAAATTAGTGGCTGACCATAAAGACATCGACGTTGCAGGGAATCGCGGACAGGTGGTNCAACAAAAGAAGGAAAACTACCAACGAATNCCGATCCANTCGGGTGACCAAGTGGAGAGTGGNGACCTNATCGAAGTCGAACTTCTCTTNGAAAGTAAAAACGACTACGAATACTTAATGTTCGAAGATCGNAAAGCAGCCGGNGTAGAACCGGTGGACCTTCGCAGCGGNTGGGTTTATTCCGGACTCAGTGCTTANCGGGAAATGCGGGACGAAAGCGTNAACTACTTCCTGCATCANATTAGCCGCGGCAAGCANAGTTTCACTTACCAGNTAAGAGCTGAAATCCCTGGCAAGTTCTCCGCGTTGCCAACCATTGGCTACGCCATGTACGCTCCGGAGTTGCGAGCCAATAGNGACGAGATCAAAATCGAAATCNTCGACAAATAACAACNATNGGCCTGGGCGGTTACACCAANCGTGCAGGCCTATTTCGANGCTGNATTGACGGCAACNCCGCCTTNGTCATCAAGCAGTTCAACCGCTTCAAAACGACGACCCTCCAGCATCGCGAGACTNGCTCCCCCGCCTGTACTGACATGGGAGACCTGTTCAGCGAAGCCAAGTTGCTGAATTGCTGCGGCGCTATCACCACCACCGATAATGCTTGTCGCTTCACTAGCAGCAATCGCTTCTGCAACTCGCTTGGTACCGGCATCAAAAGGGGGCATTTCGAAAACCCCCATCGGACCGTTCCAAACGACAATTTTTGCGTCCGATAAAATCGACGCGTAAGCTTCTGCCGTTTGCGGACCAATATCTAAACCTTCAAACTCCTCTGCGATTTCACCAAACTGAACCACTTGTTTGTTACAATCCGAACTGAAATCGTCTCCACAATGAGTATCTATCGGAAGAACCAACTTGTCGCCCCCTTTAGCGATCAACTNAGCGGCCAGTTCAATTTTATCAGGCTCCACAAGACTCTTGCCAACGTGACCACCTTTTGCCATGGCAAAGGTATAAGCCATCGCTCCACCGATAAGGACGCTATCACAGACCTCTAAAAGCTTATTGATGACAGTAATTTTATCTGAGACTTTAGCACCGCCCANAATGGCAACGAATGGTCTTTCAGGGTTACTGATCGCATCGGACAGATATTGGATTTCTTTTGCTACGAGAAAACCAACCACACGCGGTTGGCCTTCCATTGCCTGAGGAACGGCGACNATACTTGCATCAGNGCGATGGCAAGTGCCAAAGGCATCATTGCAATAAACATCTCCAAAGGCTGCCAATTGGGCNGCAAATTCACGGCTTCCGGANTTTTCACCNGGGTTAAAACGCAGGTTTTCCAAAACGACGACACCACCATCAGTCAATTGNNCGACTTTNGCAACGGCATCTTCGCCTACGGTGTCTGNAGCCATCGCNNCCTCCNTNCCTAACAGTTCACCTAAACGTGTGGCAGCAGGANCTAAACTGAAGCGNTNATCATTTNCGTCGCCCTGAGGACGGCCAAGGTGACTCATCAGGACAACGCGTCCACCACGCTCTATAACCGATTTAATGGAAGGCAAAGCCATTTGGATTCGCCGATCGTCTGTTATCTGCAATTCATCATTAAGTGGAACGTTAAAGTCGACTCGCATCAGAACCGACTTCCCAGCCACCTCCACCTGAGCAATTGATTTCTTTGCCATTGCGTTTATTACATCCTGTTNATAGCTACCGAGTGATTCATACCCAAATCTATTCTGAAGGTTAACACTCAACTTGACCAGTGGTCACATAAACTGATTCTAAATTGAGTTCTATTTTGGAAATTCACTTTGCCTTAAGCACACTAAAAACAGTACATTGCATGGGCTCGGGTGATATAAAGCTAGAACAGAAAAGAAAGATTTCATATGGCGGACATCATGAACTGGTGGCAATGGACCCTCACTGTATTCGGACTACTTCTAATGCTGGTAGCCATTCGCGACGTCACCCAAAAAANACACACCATTTTACGCAACTTCCCGCTTATAGGCCGTTTGCGATATTGGCTGGAAACCATCGGCCCTGAATTACGCCAGTANATCGTTACNAGCAACAATGAAGAGCGTCCATTCTCGAGAGATCAACGTCGTTGGGTTTATGCGTCAGCTAAACTCCAGAACAACTACTTCGGATTTGGAACCGATAAAGACGTTGAGCTATCTCCTAATCACCTCATTATTAAACACTCCGCCTTCCCTATCTCCACGCTCAGAAAAAACGAGCCTGGCTATGACGCACAACATTCCATTCCAGCAGCCAAAGTTATGGGCCGGTATCGAGAAAGGAAACATCAGTTTCGGCCGGACTCCATCGTTAATATTTCCGCCATGAGTTATGGGTCTTTAAGTTCCACGGCCGTTGAATCCATCAATCTGGGCTGTGCACAATCCAGCTGTCTTCACAACACCGGCGAAGGAGGCATCAGTCCGTTTCACATGAAGGGCGGAAACCTCATTTGGCAATTGGGGACGGGCTACTTTGGTGCCCGTGCTGCCAACGGAGGATTCTGTGAAGAAACGTTCAAGCGAACACTGGAGAAGGCGGGAGACAAAGTCAAAGCCATTGAAATCAAGTTTAGCCAGGGTGCCAAACCCGGACTCGGCGGAATGTTACCCGGAGCCAAGGTCACTCCGGAAATTGCTAAAATTCGCGGCATCCCTGTTGGTAAAGATTGTGCGAGTCCTGCCTTCCACTCAGCTTTCTCCAATGTAGACCAAATGCTTGACTTCGTGGAGCGACTCGCCGACCTCAGTGGACTCCCTATTGGTATCAAAAGTGCGGTCGGTGAAATGAGCTTCTGGGATGAACTGATTTCACAAATGAGTAGTGGTACGCGGGGCGTCGATTACATCGCGATCGACGGTTCCGAAGGTGGCACAGGAGCGGCTCCGCTGGCNTTTTCCGATCATGTTGCNCTGCCATTCAAACTTGGGTTCACAAGGGTCTATCGCAGATTCGAAGAAGCTAATCTTGCCGATAGAATCTTCTTTATGGGCTCAGGCAAACTCGGATTCCCCGAGACCGGGTTACTAGCNTTATCACTCGGCTGCGACGCGTTAAGCATCGCTCGTGAACCGATGTTAGCAATCGGTTGTATTCAGGCTCAAAAATGCCATTCCGGCCATTGTCCGACCGGGGTCGCAACTCAAAGTAAATGGTTGATGCGAGGCTTGGATCCAACTCTAAAGTCAAATCGGTTGGCAAATTACCTCGTTACTCTTCGTAAAGAAATCATGCAGCTAACCCATGCCTGTGGATTTGAACACCCGGCNCAGATAACACCNAGCCAGTTTGAAATCGCAGATGCTCGTTATGGTTCGCAGAATGTTGCAGACATNTTTGAATATGAAGACGATTGGGGAGATCCTTCCCCACAGGACGTCCAAGCCGTTCTTGACGTAATGCACAACGCCGAAGAAGCCCGGCGCACTGCCTAGATTCAGTCGGGATGAACGACTCGCAAATTCAACTCACCTAACTGTTTCGTCTCCACATTGCCCGGAGCACCTGTCATCATATCAGAGGCCTTCTGAGTCTTCGGGAAGGCGATCACATCTCGGATATTATCAAGTTCGCCAAACAACATCACACAACGATCGATTCCCAGTGCAATTCCACCATGCGGTGGCGCTCCAAATTGCAACGCTTCCAACAAAAATCCAAAACGATCTGCAGCGGTTTCCTTATCAATCCCCAACAGTTCAAACACCCGGGCTTGTTCCTGCCGATCATGAATACGAATCGTGCCACCACCTGCTTCGTAACCATTGATAATGAGGTCATAGGCAATGGCTCGGGCTTCACCTGGAGCTGTCTGCAGTAAGTCGATGTCTTGTGGACGCGGAGCGGTAAACGGATGATGCATTGCGACCCAACGATCCTCCTGNTTATCAAATTCAAACATGGGGAATTCGACGACCCAGGAGAAGTGCATTTCCTTGGGGTCGTAAAGATTCAATTCCGCACCCAAACGCTTGCGCAAAGCGGACAACGCCTTACAACTGACTTCATAAGTATCCGCGATAAAGAACATAATGTCGCCAACTTCAGCTTCCATACGTCCGGCAAACTCTACCAGTAATTCGTCAGCGAAATTTTTAGAGATAGGAGACCATAGTGACCCGTCTTCCTCCACGCGGAACCATGCCAACCCCTTGGCTCCAAAGTCCTGTTTAACCCATTCAGTCATTCCATCGATATCTTTACGGGAATAATTACCGGCAGCTCCTTTGGCATTAATCCCCCGGACAACTCCACCCGACTCCACGGCGCCCGAGAACACTCTGAACTCGGCTTTGGCAGCCAGATCAGAACAATTAACCAGTTCCATCCCAAACCGAAGATCCGGGGCATCTGAGCCAAATCGTTCCATCGCTTCATCATAGGTCATGCGTGGCAGAGGCAATTGTAAATCAATATCCTTGAGCTGTTTGGCCATTTTTTGCATCAGGCCGTCGATCATTCCAATCACATCATCCTGATCAACAAAAGACATTTCTACGTCTAGCTGTGTAAATTCAGGTTGACGGTCAGCGCGTAGGTCTTCGTCACGAAAACATCTTGCCACCTGAACGTAACGATCGTATCCAGCGACCATCATGATTTGTTTATAAAGCTGAGGCGACTGAGGCAGAGCATAAAACTGCCCATGGTGGACACGGCTTGGTACCAAATAGTCACGAGCTCCTTCAGGAGTGCTCCGCCCAAGAATTGGCGTTTCCACATCAATGAAGTCATTCACCTCAAAGTAGTCACGCATCATCTTGATAATGCTGCTTCGCAGTATCAGCGTTTCCTGCATCTCTTTCCGGCGCAAATCCAGATAGCGATATTTCAATCTTAAATCCTCACCAGGCAATTCCTGCTGCGATGGTGTGAATGGTGGAGTTTCGCTCTTATTGAACACCTGCAACTCAGTGACCCGCAATTCCACTTCACCGGTCGGCAGCTTTTCATTGANCGTNCCCTCCGGACGGTGAGCCACCTTACCAACGACCTTAATCACGTCTTCATTACGTAAGGCACTCCCAGCATCAACTAAGCCACTTTCGGGGCCAAAAACGATTTGGGTTTTTCCATATCGATCACGAAGATCAATAAACACCGCTCCACCATGGTCTCGGGAACTGTCCACCCAGCCACATAATGTGACTTCNTGATCGATATTTCCTGATCGCAATTCACCGCAGGTATGAGTACGAAACACCGTGATTCCCTTCAATTTTTTATTTTTCAATTACTTACTAAGACGCAAGCTGGCCTCTCGCCAAAGAACTATTTTACTTTGCATTGCAGATCTACAAAAGGCAGCTTTAACAGGGTTATTCAACCTGTTTAGCCAACCCTAGAATCTGTTCGACGACATCGACCGACGACAAATCTTTGTTCATCATAATTTGCCGGCACTCCGAGAACCCTCGAAACCACGTTTCCTGGCGGCGTGCAAAGCGCCGCGTATGATGGACAACCTGTTGTTTAGTTTCATCAAAACCCCGCTCTCCCTGCAAATATTCAACAACTTCGCGGTAACCAACAGCTTGCAACGCCGTCCTTCCCAACTCCCGATAGGACTCTAATAAAGATTCGACTTCGCGGACTAAGCCAGCGTTGAACATCGCTTCGACACGGTCTTCGATTCGCTGGTGAAGAATTTCGCGGGGCCAACTCAACTGGAAGACAAATTTCTTACCNGAACTGTTNTGACTTTCAAACTCCTGTTGCTGATGGCTGATCGGCTGCCCTGTAAGATGATAAACCTCCAAAGCACGGGTCACTCGNCGAATGTCATTTGGATGGAACTTGTGAGCTGAAATTGGATCAATCATAGCCAACTGACGATGCACAGCTTCTTTNCCGTGTAGCTCNACCTGTTCTTCCACTTGTTTACGAAATTCCCAATCAGCTGCCGGACCACCAAAAATACCGCGAAGCAANACCTTCAGGTACATCGGCGTGCCCCCGACAAAAAGGACCTTCTTACCTCGCTGAATAATTTCATCCACAATGCGATGCACGCGTATCAAGTATGCCGCAACACTAAATGGTTCATCAGGATCAAGGATATCGATCATGTGATGAACGACACGGGCACGTTCCTGCAAAGTCGGCTTAGCCGTTCCTATGTTCATGCCTCGATAGATGGCCATCGAGTCTAAGGANATAATTTCTGCATCTATTCGCTCCGCTAATAACAGCGCAGCACTAGTTTTCCCACTGGCTGTAGGGCCCGTCAAAAACCAGCAATTATCGTCAATTGCGGGAATTGGCTNTCGCTCTTTCTCCGTCATAACTNCTACAACTCTACAAATTGCCACTTCTTNGGCCTACTTCANAGACTCTTTATATAGCTACTCTTAACGGCGATTGTCAGAGCCGGCTNACGAGTCTACGATAAACNCTTAGTATCAAACACGTTATTTCATCGTGGTTTCAAACTAGTCTCCTGTAAAGGGGAAAGAATCCATTGAATACAGCAAACCAGCTCCTACATCAACTCATGGCGGTTATCGAAGATCGCCGTCAAAACCCTCCTGAAAAGTCGTACACGACCAAACTTTTCAATGGGGGAAATGAACTGATCGGCAAAAAGATTATCGAAGAAGCCGAAGAGGTTGTGGAGGCGGCTGATGAATCCGGCCAAGAAGGCCGAGAACACCTGATTTACGAAGCTGCTGACCTGTTGTACCACCTAATGGTTCTACTGGGACATCAGGAAATCCACATCCGTGAAATCGAGACTGAGTTGGCACGCCGATTTGGCGTTTCCGGCATCGATGAAAAAGCATCCCGAAGTTCTTAACGTAATTTTTACTTGATTTTGAGATCAACCATGAGCAATCTTCGTATCGGACTACCTAGCAAAGGCAGGCTTTCAGAGCTGGCTAGTGAACTTCTTAAGGAAGCCGGAATAAAGTTTCGTCGCCAGAACCGGTCTCTATTTGCAAAAGTCTCTGACCTCCCCATCGAGATCATCTTCCTGAGAACTGATGACATTCCCGTTCTCTGTGGTGAAGGTGCGATCGACATGGGAATCACGGGTTCAGATCTGGTAGCGGAATCCCAAGCTGATATTGAGACCCGGCTTTCATTGGGAGTTGGGAAATGTCGGCTCGCTGTATGTGTTCCGGACACCATGGAGATCAATGATCCTTCTGAATTAAATGGCCTGCGAATTGCCACCAGCTTTACTAACGTAACACGTACCTACCTGGAACAGCATGGTGCCCAAGCTCATATCGTCCCTCTGACGGGTTCTGTTGAAATTATGATCACCCTCGGCATTGCTGATGCCATTGTAGATCTCGTTGAAACCGGATCCACACTGGCCGCCAATCGACTCAAGATTTCACACGAGATCGGTCACTACGAAACCATTGTNGTGCAAAACAAAGAAAAACGTCATGCGGAACTCGCCGACCGAATCGTTCGACGACTCGAAGGTGTTGTCATCGCCCGCAGGTACTCCTTGTTGGAATACAACATTCCTCGTGAACGTCTGGCGGAAGCAGAAAANATCACTCCTGGCTTCAAATCGCCCACCATCACCTCACTAGAAGACAGTGATTGGTGTGCTGTACGAGTGATGGTGAAGACCAAACAGGTCACCTCCGTCATGGATCAGCTTGAAGAGCTTGGCGCGTCCGCCATTCTGGAAACACCGATTAATAATTGCCGTCTATAAATGAACGAATTCCGCTTCGTTCAAATTTGATATCAACTGAACCTCNAGAAGATGTTCCGGATTCACTGGGATCATCAGCAANTGAGGGCTAGCCCCTTCGCCAAGAAATCCATATTTCTCCTCGATCCCTAATGCAAAAGACGCATTGACCGTAACCATTTCTAACAACTCTGTGACCTTCAATTCTGGATACATTTTCGCCACAAACTGAATTTCAGAGATTAGGGACAAGTCTGGATTAGAGGCTTTAGAATCCGTTCCCAGACATACTCGAACATCGNATTCAAGCATCGAATGNANTGGATAACGATCATGTNCAAACCANGCATGGGTTCTTGGGCAATAGCAAACAGCTACTCGACTCCTTACCTCCCCCAGCAACCGATGCACGTCCGCACCAAAATAGTTGCCATGAACTAGCAACGCTCGCCAACTANTCGACAGTACCTGAACATAATCCAGATAAGATACTGATTCGGGGATGGCGGATTCTTCCCACATTCCAAGCTGCTCAAGCATCGTTCGAAATACCCCACTACGTCGCGAGATTAATTCACCTTCTTCCTTAGTTTCGGCCAGATGCATAACACAAGGCACCTTGTATTGTTGGCTCAGTCGACAAAGACTAATCAATTGGTCCCAACGGACGGTATATGGAGAATGAGGACTAACCCCCACAGCAATTCCACGCTTTTGTAGCTGTGTGATATANGATTCGACATCAGCGGTAATTTGAGAAACCGCATCCGCAGAGAAATTGATCACTTCGCGCAACGAGACGACTTCTACCTGAGTACTTGAATAGGAATTGTCCAGCTCCCAGTTCGTGGTAATTTCACCGACGGCAATAACGCCAGATGCAGCAGATTCACGCAGACCCGATTTGACTGCAGCATGCAGCTTATCGGCTCCTCTGGCGGCTAAGGAACGGCGATACCCGACGACTTCTGCAATCCATCGATCGAATGTTTCCCCAGGATTACCAACAGGTTCAGCCAAAGCGCTGAACTCCAAGTGTGTATGTGCATTGATCAGTCGAGGCAGAAGAGCCACATCGCCAAGCTCTACAAACTCAACTCCAACCGGTAGTTCAGAATGGATAGCAACAATAGCATCCCCTGCCACTTCGATACATCCATTTTCGATAATCGAGGATGTCATCGGTACAATCCAGCGTGCTGCGTAGAACTTACTCGACATTCACTGTCTGCTCCGAAGGTAATTCCGACCGGACGGGGCGCGTCTTAGCGTGAATCACAAATAATAAAGCCACAGCCAGCAAACCACTTACCCCAGCTACAACGGGTGAATAAACCGGCTGGCCCTGATATTCGGTCATCCATCCATCCAGCTGCTGATGGACAACATCAATCGAAACAAAATAGATTATGCCATTATGTAGAATATGCATCACCATCGTCGGCAATAAGCTTCCGGCACGAACAGCGATATATCCCAGCAACAATCCGATTGCAAACGCGTTAATCGACTGCTGGAGAATGCCATGCGTTATTCCAAAGAAAGCAGCTGATACGAAGATGGCAGAAGAGGCTTTTGTGTTCTTTTGCAGGCCGGTTAAAATAATGCCTCGAAATGCCAATTCCTCAAAAATCCCGGGCACAACCGCAATGGCCAACAACATAGCCCAGCCCGGCGCCTCGACCATCATTTGCTGCAGTGGAGCTGTCGCTGCTTTGATATTAGGGCTGATGGGGTACAGCTGTTCGATACCGACCCCCATCCACGCAATCACCGGATGTAGCAGAAACGGAAGAATCACTGCCGACATCATCACCAAGCCATCCGGTTTTTTAAGCTTGAGACTTCCCAGTGGACTCCTCGTGAAGATCCAAGCTACCAAAATGGCTGGCAGACCGACCGTTAAAATCAATGCGATGCTGTTGTCGGTTACAAATTCCTGCCAGCTTTGGGGAGCCGTTGCAGTGACGTTGGCAGCATAACGCAACATCAAAATACTGATGGCGACAAAGATGGCCATGCCACCAGTTGGTAATAACGGCTTATTCTTAATGAGCTGCCGCAGCCACAACCGCACATCCCACTTCTCACTTTCACGAAACAAAACTGCTTCACTATTAAATTGGAAAGTGGCCCAACGGACTGCCAAGTAACAACAAAATGCACTGCTTGCCATCACAGGCAGCGCATACCGAATCGCCACATCAAACTGAGACTGCACCAGACTGCGAAGAAGTAATGCAGACCCTGAAATCGGAATTAAACTAGTCCCCAAATCCAGCTCAACATTCGGCATGACGCTGATCATCGAAAGAGGCAATGCCAGCATCAATAATGGCATCATATAATACTGGCCCTCTTTACTGCTTCGAGCAAACGTCGCTGCAGCAAGAGCCAAAGCGCTGAACATCGCCACAAGGGGGACCAATACCACGAGGCTCCAGAGAATACTCCAGCCCGGAAAGACTCCCAATTTAGCGTGTAACTCACTTCCAACGGGCATTACTCTGGCCACCATGAATACCCCTGTAAAAGCGATCGAGACTAAATTTGCGAGTGAAGTTGCAAAGCTGAAGACCATAACGGTCAACAGTTTTCCCGTCACGATCTCAACTCGTTTAGCCGGACCACACAACAAGGTCTCAAGCGTCCCCCGCTCTTTTTCGCCGGCACACAAATCAACGGCCGGATAAAANGCTCCTGACAAAGTCCACAACAATAACATGATGGGAATCAANCTGGCCCAAAATTCCGCTGCCTGGCTTTCTTCGGGAGCAATATCCTCTGCCTCAAAAACAATCGGCGTCGCCACGCCGAGCGGCAATTCTCCTAATTCAAATAAGTAGTCCCTAACTTCCTCCTCCCAAACCTCCAGTACCCCNGCGATTCGGGACCGAGCAATCTTGGATTTATCCGCGACCGAGTTGTAAACAATGACTGGTCCGGGTAATTCTTCCGACGNTTGTTGCAATTCTGTTTCNCCACGAACCACCTTTTCTAGATACGATAAATATTCGCCCAATTCCGGTGTCAGAATCAAAGCTGCGTCAAATTCTTTACTATCAAGACGTTGCTGCAGTGATTCTTTCACTCCTTCGAGTGTGGCGTGCTCCGGATAGGCCTCAGGAAAAATCTCAAGCAACGATTCGTTGACAACATACTTANCATCTTCTTTTTGCTCATCNGTGAGCAACTCTGGAAGCCCTTCATATTGAAATTCTCCCACGACAACAAGCTTGCTGGAATTTTCTGACATAAATTGAACCGCCTGCATCATGACCAGGCCGAGCACCGGGTAAATCATGACTGGCAACATAACGGTCGTAAAAATCGTACGCCGATCTCTCAATTGTCCGAGTAATTCACGGACGAACAACCTTTTGATGTTGCGCCAGTTCATGCTTCGCACTCCAAACCCATCTGCTGCTCAATCAAATCAAAAAACAGGTCTTCCAGCTCCACTTTATCAAACTGTTCGCGAAGTTCTTCCTGAGTGCCTTCACAGAGAATTCTCCCTTTGTACATGATGGCAACTTGGTCACAAACTCGTTCGACTTCATTCATATGGTGAGTTGAGTAAAGAATACACTTACCNTGCTCACGCAGATTCAAGACCGTGTTTTGCAATGATCTACCCACAAGCACATCCAGCCCGACAGTAGCCTCATCAAATATCAAAACCGGTGGGTTATGAATAATTGCNCGNGCAATAGACACCTTCTGCTTCATACCAGTGGACATTTTTCCACCCGTGACNTCCAGAAAGCCCTTCATTTGCAACTGCCGATATACCAACTCCGANCGCTCCCGCAATTCTTCTTCCGACATACCGTGCAGACGGCCAAAGAATTCAACCATTTCCCGAGCAGACATCCTGTCATAGTTGGAAGTATTGTTGGAAACGAAGCCAATACTACGGCGCACCATTTCAGCTTCGGTTTCCACGTCATAACCAGCAACGGTCACTTTTCCCGACGTTGGCTTCAAGAGAGTTGCCAGTGTTCTCAAGACCGTCGTCTTTCCAGCTCCATTAGGACCTAAAAGTCCGTAAATCTTACCCGGTTCGCACTGAAAACTTACCCCAGCGACCGCTTTAACCTCGCCTTGCTCGAGGTCCGGATAATTTTTACAAAGATTATCGACGACAATCATGGCCGCCTCCTGCTCTGGGAAATTCTGTTCGGCTGAAAATTACGTGGTCAACTGAACTAACGGTGCCTGTGTCTCTTCGAGTCGACGACGAATCCANTCTCGATTGGCCTTAACCGCTTCTTGTTCATGACATTCGTCCATTAATTCATAGTGAACGTTTCGCTGGCGAGGTGAATACCCCAATTCGGATATCGAATCTCTGATCTGATCGAGCGTTAGNAAATGCACTGTGCCAGCCTCAGCNACGACATTTTCTTCAATCATCAAGCTTCCCATGTCATTGGCACCATATAGCAGTGCCAACTGACCAACCTTCAGTCCCTGAGTCACCCAACTGGATTGGATGTTATCGACATTATCCAGATAGAGCCTCGAAATCGCCTGAACCTTTAGATACTCATAGGCCCCAAGTGGTTGGATNTCTGCCAGAGGTGTATTGTCTGGTTGAAAGGTCCAGGAGATAAAGGCNGTAAAACCACCGGTCTCATCCTGCAATTGACGAATACGTTCCATATGTTCGATCCGTTCTTCCAACGTCTCAATATGACCATACATCATCGTAGCACTCGANCGNCCGCCCATCCGGTGCCAAACTCGCATCGTATTGAGCCAGTTCTCTGTNTCGACTTTACCACGAGTCATCCCTTCACGTACTCGATCCACCAAAATCTCAGCGCCACCGCCGGGAATACTACCGAGCCCNGCAGTCTTCAAACGACCTAATACCTCTTCGATGCTGAGNCNGTTCATTTTCGTGAAGTGATGCAATTCNGGAGGACTAAAACCATGAATGTTGACCTGAGGGAAACTTGCTTTAATATCACGGCAAAGCTGCTCATACCANTCGAGCTTATACTCGTGGTGTANGCCACCCTGCATCAGGATCTGATCACCTCCCAATGCCACCGTTTCCTCAATTTTNTGTAGCAACTCCTGACGATCTAAAACCCATCCTTCATCACTTTTNGGACCGCGGTAGAAGGCACAAAAATCACACACTGCCGTGCAAATATTGGTGTAATTGATGTTTCGATCGATATTATACGTTCGGTAAGGTTCNGGATGCATACGCTGGGTAACGGCATTCGCGGCTCTACCAATTGCTCCCAGGTCCTGCGACTTCATCAACACAACACCCTCCTCAAGAGTGATGCGTTCTCCGGCAACTGCCTTTTCTAAAATCGGTGTAATCTCGGTCATATTTCCAGGTACTATCCGTTTTGTGAAACTGCCGACAGTTCATCGACATATTGGCGGAAAAGATCCAGCCCCTGCCGTTCCTGCTCGCCAAGATAAAAGTATAGATGATCCCTGAGGTAGACTTCGCCTTCTTGTTCGGAAATTCCTAACTCCGAAGCATACTTTGCGGCTATTTCCGGCAAATGCCTCACTCCCTCGTCCCGAGTTGCAGACAAGGCGGCTGCAATCGGAGCCAATTCAATATCGAGATCAGCGCGAGCCGTCCACATGGCAAACACAAAGGGAAGCCCTGTCCATTCAACCCAGGCCTGACCAAGATCCCAGGTCTCCTGGAAGTCAGATTTATCCACGTGCATTGCCCGATCACCAATGATCAACATGGCATCAGTATCCAACTCCGACAAATCACTTCCGATCGGAAAAGGGGAAAGTTCCGGAATGATCCCAAGTCGTTTTTTCAACAACACCTGAACTAATGCTGCACTAGTGCGAGAGCCTTCGTCTAACGCGAGCGTTTTTATTTCAGCCGAATCACAATGGCTTAGCAGAGAAACACTATAAACCTCTCCACGGCATGCAATACACGCGTCGGAAACGATTTTGTAATCCGAATCCAGAAAATACTCCACCGTAGGGATTAAGGCAACATCCAGATCACCGCTGGCAAGATCGTCAGCTAACCGGCTCGGTAAATCAAAGACGATCTCCGCATTGGGTAGACGCTGAGCTAACCCATATACCAAAGGTTTGGTATTGAGGTAAGAAACAGCTCCGATTCTAACTGGGCGAGCCATCGGACATTTACTTTCAGATTATGCTGGTTTGGTTAATTTTGTTTGCGGGACACTGATGAAGCCATCGTGAAAACATTAATCAATTATTATATCGACCAACGTTTTTAATAGAACCGCACACTCGCTCTGTTCGTTCACATCTTTGTCGGTGCATTTTACTCCTGCGATGCGTCACTGATCAGTATCTTTGCTGCCGCCCAGGTTTCCGGGAGCTGTGCAGTCATATCCAGATACTGATCCACCATGGGGTGCCGAATTTTCAGACGCCGCGAATGCAAAGCGATACAACGTCGCCTTTCGTCTTCATGATGCTCGCCAAATCTCAAAGTCGATCCATACAATGCATCCCCGATGATAGGGTAACCCCGACTTCCGCATTGCAAACGAATTTGATGCGTTCTGCCGGTTTCCAACTGAATAGAAAGCCACGTTTTGGATTTCGTTCGCTTCAACACTCGATAATGCAAAACAGCCTGTTTTGCCTGTTCCGACGACGCTTCGCAAATTTCACTACGAGCTTCCCCCGGAACTTTCCGCATGAAATCAATGAAGCTTCCTTCGTCCTCTTCTACCGTGCCTTCCACACAAGCCCAGTACTCTTTTTCAACGAGACGTTGTTCGAACTGATTAGAGATTCGTTTGGCCGCGCGTTGATGCAGGGCAAAGACCATCACGCCGGTGACCGGGCGATCAAGACGGTGGGGGACAGCTAAATAAACACGACCTGGCTTTTCATCTCGAATCCGTATGAATTTCTTCAACCGCATTTCGACACTGTCAATATGCGGCGGAGCCTGAGTGAGTAGGCCGCCGGGCTTATTAATCAATAGACATGGCCCCTGTTCATACAGAATCCTCACGTCACCCAACAAATTATCCATTGATAAAACTTGAACTTTCGAAGCAAAAACGCCGATCATCGAAATTTGATGATCGGCGTTGTGTGGCAAACCTTACTTGTCAATACATACGGCAAGTGTTCCGGAGCACCGAACAATTACACCTGACCGGCAGCAGGTACTTCAAATGGCTTACGATATTCACGAGATAACATATGACTTGCCTTCTTATTCCCCACAATCGACTCGTCTTCCGGATTGATTTCCAGTAGTTCGCCAAAGGAGAAAGGTGTCTTGGAATAGTCAACGTTGTTATCATTCCCGTGAGCCAAGGTACGCTGGAACGTATCGTGGACGTCGTCCTGAGAAATGTGCTTATCAAGAGCTTCTTTCGCTTTATCGATATTCAGGTTACCACCGCAGTTAAGAGAGATGTTACCCAGATGACACAAAGCACTTGAAAGATGACCTTCTTCAATGTCGGCATTCAGCACTTTATGATCTCGCTTACGTACGGCATCTATAAAGTTAGCGAAGTGGTCACCACCTCCTGAGAAGGACTTGATTTGGTTACCGTCTTTATCAAAAGCTGTCCCGTTGTGATACGACGGACATACTGCATAACCCTCGGTACCTTCGAAAATGACCCCAATCTTAGCTCCCTTATAGGCAGCTGTTTCCAGACCACGCACTTCAAAGATTAAAGACTTCTGTCCATAACCATGTGAAACAACCTGAGTATTTGCTGTCTCACCGGCGTCCATGTAACCAAAACGACCACCGTAACTCAACGTTGAAATACAAAGGTGATCAATGCCTAGTCCCCAGCGAGCGATGTCCATTTGATGGATACCCTGATTACCGAGGTCACCATTACCGTAATCCCATTGCCAGTGCCAATCATAGTGGAACTGAGGGCGGGAAACCGACTTCTCTGGTGCAGGCCCCAACCAAAGGTCGTAGTTTATATTTTTAGGAGCATCGTACGAGCCACGCTCACCAATTGAATTACGGCGTTTGTAGCAAAGACCGCGAGCAACTTTTACTTCACCAATTCCGCCACTTTGCACGAAGTCAATGAGTGTTTGCATGCCAGGATTTGAGCGGGACTGAGTTCCAGTCTGACAGATACGATTGTACTTTCGAGCTGCTTCCACAATACGTCGACCTTCCGACACGTTGTGACTAACTGGCTTTTCAACGTAAACATCCTTACCCGCCTGGATAGCCCAAATAGCACCTAAAGCATGCCAATGGTTTGGGGTTGCGATACTAACGACATCTACACGGTCATCTTCCAGTACTTTACGTATATCTTCTTCAAACGTCGGGACTTTCCCACCCTGTCGTTTACCAACTTCTTCGGCGCGACGGCCACCAACATCACGGTCAGCATCACAGATATAAAGGATTTCTGTNTCTTGACGACCNGCAAACGCACCAATATGGCTTCCGCCACGTCCGCGTACACCTACAACAGCTACCCCCAGTTTTTCGTTGGGGCTCTTGCTTTGTGTCTCTTGAGCGGCAACGATGGCCGGAGTTGTGGCAGCGGCAGCGGTTGCTGCAGCCAACATCGATTCTTCAAGAAACTGNCGACGATTTCTAATNCCCATGTCATTCTCCTTCTTTGCTAATTCTGAACCTGTCAAAGACCAAGTCCAACCGAAGATGTTTTATTGCATCGCCCTACCTGNGATCTCGTCAAACGAGGAGCCCCGTTTAGTAGAACGCTTTCTTTTATTANTTCACTATACCACATCCAAAAAACGATTACTCGAATCCGTTTTAGTAACAAAAACACGGGCTAGTCTACATTGGACGCTTGCAGAACGGCCTCCCAGTATTTCTCAGCGGCAATATAATATCTCAACACGTCCTCCCGCTGCTGTGGATCATCGAGTTGGACTAATTCCTGACGCTCTTTTAGCCAATCGATAAAGAACTGTGTCGCTGCTTTACTGATACGACGAGAACCCCCGATTTCGACATAAAACGGACCCGAAGAAGCCAAACGATAGGTCTTGGAATTGCTAGTCACCGCACGAATCAACATCCAACCACTCTGTTTGAACTCAACTTCGGGCAAACGCCCACCCATCTTGGCATATTCATCCAGCGGAATATTCTCAATGACCAGACCGTCACGAACGATCTCAAGATACTCCACTTTATCCTGCACTGCCAAACTCAGCGTTGCCTGCAATGTCAGACTCTCCCCCTGTTCTGCCGTAAAGACATGACCAGGAACTTTTCCATTGACCAGGGGACGCATTAAAGGGCCGTTGGTGACGACGACCTTTCCTTGTTTTAAGTTTTCCCACCAGGTATCCCAGCTAAATTCTTCGCCGCAAAAGACATAAACACGGTTGTACCCAACAGGATTACCGAGGACGCCCGAAGCCGAACCCGCTGAAGGAGCAATCCGATGACCCGTATTCAGGATTCGATAATAAATCTCTTGAGACCACCGGCCATTCCCATGAACACCGGGAAAACGCTTAACGTCCCGCTCTTTTCCCCAAGCTTCATTTGCCAGCACCTTATTTCGCTGCATGTGGTTATTTAGTAACCCAATGGAATCAACCATTCCGCTCGCAATCCACAGTGGCGTATCCCACCAAAAAGGCTTTTCGATATCAACGTGTACGCCCG
>PAJC01000136.1 GCA_002705165.1 Planctomycetaceae bacterium
TCCGCTGGAGCTTCTTCCGCTACTGCTTCTTCCGCTGGAGCTTCTTCCGCTACTGCTTCTTCCGCTGGAGCTTCTTCCGCTGCTGCTTCTTCCGCTGGAGCTTCTTCCGCTGGTTCCGGCTCATCAAAAGAAGGCAATGCTTCCGGTGGTGGAGCGGTTGGCTTATTAGCGGAAACTCGGGCAAATGCTTCTGCCTGAACTTCCAGGTGAGTTCCTTCCGGACCGTACTTAGCGATAAGCACTTTCACCTTTTCCGTTGGCAGCGCACCTACGCTTAGCCAATAAGCTACACGCTCATTGTTTAGTTTTACACGAGCATCTTTTTCAGATACCATCGGATCGTAATATCCAAGACGCTCGATTGCTTTACCATTTCGTGGGCTACGACTATCCATTGCACAAACGCGATAGAAAGGTCGGTGAGTACGGCCCATTCGTTTCAGTCGAATTCGAACTGCCACGATTCCTCCTTTTGGGGTTTCTCTCAAATTGAAGCAACAACGGGCTGCCTCTATCAACTAATTAGTTTCGTAATGTATTTTCAAAAAACGCTCCGGTCATCTAACAGATTCCCGGCCAAGCACTCGCTTACTATCGTCGGCGGCGACGAGCCTGTTTGAGTAACTTTTCCCGTTCTTTTCGATTATTTCGTTTGTCTTTTGAAGACAGTCGAGTTCCAGTGGATTTCTTGGTTTTCTGGACTCCACCTAATGGATTAGTCATCGCACTATCGTGCAATTCCCGCACCGCTTTCAGGCGTTCCCGCATACCTTTGCCGGCCATTCCCTCCATCATCGGTTTCATCTGCTCATACTGCTTGATGAGTTGGGTAACTTCGTTACCTTGAACTCCAGCACCCTGTGCGATACGATTCCGACGACTTCCTGAAATCACTGACGGGTCGCGTCGTTCGTCGAGTGTCATCGAGTTGATAATACCGACTGTCCGACGAATCCCTCCTTCGGTCTCTTCCTCCTCCATCAACTGGTTCATCTCAGCCATCGGACCTCCCAGCATGCCAAGCATTCGCTTCACTAAGCCGGGCTGAGCCATACTGGCCAGCTGTGTCTTAAAGTCATCGAGCGTGAACTGCCCCTTTTGGAGCTTTTCCTCAAGTTCCGCCTGTTGTTTTTCGTCGACAACCTGCCGAGCCACATCCACAAGCCCGAGAATATCTCCCAGCCCAAGGATTCGGCCTGCCATCCCTTCCGGTCGGAAAGGCTCCAGCGAATCAAGGTGTTCACCCGTTCCGATGAACTTGATCGGCACACCAGTTACGGATCTTACTGACAGCAACGCTCCACCACGAGCATCACCATCAAGCTTGGTCATGATCACTCCATCCAATTCCAACGCTTCGTTAAAAGCCTTGGCACTGTTGACTGCATCCTGACCGGTCATACCGTCCACAACCAGGAAGACCTGATGTGGTTGCACTTTGCGATCGATATTGACCAACTGAGCCATCAACTCTTCGTCAATAGCCAGACGACCTGCAGTATCCAGGATGACGACATTAGCGCCATTCGCTTTCGCCTGCTTCACTCCGTTCTGACAAACCTTTACCGGATCAGTTGAATCCGCTTCCGAATAAACGGGAATGTCCAACTGTTCACCCAATACGTGCAACTGCTGCACAGCTGCCGCACGCTGAAGGTCAGCCGCGACTAGCATCGGTTTGCCACCGGATTCCCGAATCAGTCGAGCCAGCTTTCCCGTGGTCGTGGTTTTACCAGACCCCTGAAGACCACAAAGCATGATGACATTAACATCGCGATCTAAGGAAAGTGCTGAATCTTCTACTCCAAGAATTTCGATCAGCTCGTCACGAACGATTCCAATGACCTGTTCACTGGGATCGAGCGATAACAGTACTTTTTCTCCTAATGCTTTTTCCGTGACGTTGCCCATAAAGGACTGCACCACGTCATAGCTAACGTCCGCTTCAAGTAGTGACTGCTCCACCTCCTTCAGACCTTCTCGCATATTAGCTTCAGTCAATCGCCCTTTGCCACTAAGTGACTTGATGGCGCCCTGAAGGCCTTCGGAAAGTCTTTCAAACATGAATTAGTCCTATTACACTTGTGCAGTGAATACAAAATCACTGACTACGCATACAAATAACTGCGTGCGCATTGCGTACGTCCCTAGCCACGCGAAAATAGGAGTAAACACTACCGTGCCACGTAACTAGAGGGGAAACTCGTATTCTACAATCGAAACTAAAACCTTGTAAATGATGAGAATACGAAAAAAGCCGGCTTTCGCCGGCTAAAGTCGTCTTGTTTTACCGTTTTTAAGACTCCTAATCCCTGCCAACCTACATGCCGAGATCAACCTTTTCAACTAATCGAAGCAAGGATACCATCAGAAAAACTTATGCCCTTCACCGATAAGGCCATTTACTTAGCCTCAATCACGGGCTCCAAACCAATAAAGGCCATGGTTCCAACCTGCTTGCTCTCCAAATCGATTGTCCGAATTAAGTGATTATTCGTATCAGCAATATACAAGGTATTACCGATTTTCGAGAGGCCCGATGGTTCATCAAATTCCCCGCGACCTTGATCTGAAGCACCTGAATCTCCCGAACCTGCAACCGTTTGAGTTTCTCCCGACTTCGCGTCCACCACCTTGATTTTGTTGTTATAGGTATCCGCGATATAGATCTTACCGGCATCATAATGAACCCCTAACACATGCTGCAGCAATACTTCACTCTTCTTCCCATCCTTATCCCCGAACTTGAACAAACGACCATTTGGTAATTCCGAAGTACCCACGACGGTGATCACTTTCTTCGTTTGATCAAACGGTACACCACGAACCGAACTACCTTCACTATCAGCGACGTAAATATACTCGCCATCAGAAGTCAGACCTGAAGGTTGGGCAAATGAACTGGCACCTGCAGCATATGGGACTTTGGGTAGTAAAGGACCATCCACGATGTCTTCACGAGCGTTACCGGCATAAGGCCCAATACGTGATTCATCCAAAGGCATAATCCAGATCTGATGTGGTCCGGCCATCGCGATATACAAATTGTCTTCGTGAACCCAAAGCGCCCAGGGGCTATTGATAGGAGTCTTTTTGGGAGCGCCAAACCACGGACCTGTCTGCTTCGTCTGTGTGACTCCCGGGAATGATTGTTGAAAGGTAGCCTGACGACCTATGCCGGCAACCGTACTTACTGTCTTACTGACGAGATCCACTTTACGAATCATATGATTCTCAACATCTGCCACATAAAGGGTGTTTTCGTGCAAAGCCAAACCCTGAGGATGATCAAAAGAGGCTGACGCAAAATCACCATCCATTCGCCCGACTTGACCGGAACCAATCACTTCTTTGACATTTCCTTCGGTGTCAGAAATCACAATTCGATTGTGACTACTGTCAGTGATGTAAAGTAAACTGTTCGCTTGATCAGCCAATACCTTGCCAGGATACTTCAACTGCGTTGGTTCTTCTTCATACCTCTCCAACTCAAACTCAATCGGAGTCTTATCCAGNAGTTNAGNNTTTTCATAGTACGGGATGCNATTCTTAAAGAACCCATCAAGAGATTCAAAGTCGATTTCACCNCGNTTAATCGCCACGAAGAATCCTTCTGGATCGATCACCGTCAACGTGGGCCAGCTATTTACTCCAAACGAATTCCAAAGGAAGTGATCATGATCGTTCACAACGGGGTGTCGAATATCGTGACGCAAAATCGCATCACGAATATTCTCCGTATCCTTCTCTTCTTCAAACTTCGCGGAATGCACTCCGATAACAACGATCTCATTCGGGTATTTCTCTTCCAGTTTCTTAAGTACCGGAAGGATGTGATGACAGTTGATACAGCAATACGTCCAGAAGTCGAGAACGACGAATTTACCTCGCAGTTTCTTTAGCGTCAGTGGATCGGTGTTAAGCCACTCGACCTTGCCAGACTTTTTAGCGAACGGTTCCCCTGGAATTGGAATACGACGGCTAAAGGGATTTTTGTCCTGTAGGGCTACGGTTTGCAAAGCTACTTCCGCGCCATCCACTTCTGCTTTTTCAGTCACACTCACCACAAGATTATTCAACTGAGCTACCGAGGACGGTTGCTCCTGCTTTACTGCCGTAGACGAATCATCACCACAACCAACGAAAACGAATGCTGCTATACAACAAACTAAAGCACCAAAACTACGCAACCGCATCAAATCGATCCTCTATTCCAAATCAGTCTGTTTAAATTTCGTGTCACTACAAACGACTGCCGTGACAAAGTGACCCAAAGTTCTCTTCTCCTTCGGTCGTTCGATTATATCCCATTGGATGAATCGTGACCAACTTCGCTAGCTCACTCTGGGCACCAACCTGATACCAATCAAGGACTTTTTTAAATTTGAATCATTAAACATGTAAAATTGGTAAGATGGATGACTTGATTCTGAAACCAACTTGCCTATTCCAAATGGTGTGCCGTTGCGAACGCTACTAAATTCTCTCCTCAATTTTCGATCCAGATCAGTAATCACCCAACTTCTGATACTTGTTGTCTTTCAGTCATTGCCTGACGCCTTGGTAGCTCAGGAGTGGGCGAAGAAAATGTTTGCGACGCTAGAACATGACTTTGGTACTGTTGCCAAAGATTCGATGCAGGAATTCCGCTTNGAGTTTACGAACCTTTACAAAGAAGACCTGCATATTTCCGGGGTCCGAGCAAGTTGTGGATGTACCATTCCCACGGCGGAACAAGACATCGTCAAAACTTTTGAGAAAGGGACGATCCTCGCGACTTACAACACAAAAGCCTTTGCCGGAGCACGGGGTGCCACAGTTACAGTCACTTTTGATAAACCCTATTTCGCGGAAGTACAACTTCAGGTCAATGGTTTCATTCGTACGGACCTTTCCTTTTCACCGTCGAGTCTTGGATTCGGCGAATTTTCACTGAAAGACAAACCGAAACTCGAGTTTAGCGTCTCGCATGCCGGCAGCAGTGACTGGATGATTACTGATGTTCGAAGCAAGCATGCTTATTACGAAGTCGAAATTCTGGAACGCACTCAACTGGCCAGTCAGGTCGGATACACAATGGCTGTGCAGCTAAAAGACAACATCCCTGTCGGATATCTACAGGACAATCTGATCATTGTTACCAACGACGTAACGAATCAGGAAATTAAATTACCCATCACCGGTAAGGTCTCAGCTCCGGTTACGCTAAGCCCCGCGTCATTACTGCTGGGAATCACCAGCCCTGAAACGGAAATCAACAAACGATTAATTCTACGAGCCGACGAACCATTCACGATCGAATCGCTCACCTGTGACTATCCGGGAGTCCGTTTCAAGCTGAGTAACGAAGCGAAGAAGATTCATATCGTACCGGTAACCTTTATCGCCGGTCTGTCTCCTCAAAAGATCCAGGCTACGATCACAGCCAAAGTCAATCTCAATGGTGAACTGACTCTTCAATGTCCGCTGAGTGCTACTGTCGAGTAGGCGATTGCCCGACAGCAAAACTGATCTGGCCGGTTTTGTCGTATTATCGGGGAATACCGCGTTCCAACTCTCGCATCACAGCCAGTACCTTATGTTCCTGCCAGGGCAGGCTGGATACCTGCACACCGACCGGCAGTCCGGCACTTCCGGCTTCGGTAGAAATAGCTTTTTTTATCACGCCATCTCGATTGGGTTCACGCGCAGATTCTTCACCCTTTTGTATAAATGACCAGGGAATCATTCCACCGGGACCACCGACGAGATTCTGCAGCATGGCATGACTACCGGCGGGTAATAAATCAATACCATCATCATGACACATCGCAGGCAAGGCAAAGCAGGGGCTCAATATCACATCTAACCGCTGCCGCTCAAAGGCCTGTGTAAACTTCCGTCGATATTTGTTGATCGCATCGATCAACAACCAATAATGGCTGGCGCTCAGTCGACGTCCAGCACCGACCATCACGGATTGGTATTTTTGCCCCAGAAGCTTCAACAACCAGGCAAGCCCCGGTCGTAACCAGCCGGGAATCCGAGCCGCCAGTATTAGCTTTCTGAAGGCCCCATGTAATCGACTTCCTTTCAGCACGTACCTAGCCTGAAATCCACCGTCCGCGGACATTGCTCCTACGTATAACCGAAACATCCATTCTGCATCAGGCACGCTGAACGATTCGACAACAGCCCCCTGGGACTCCAAATAGGTGGCCGCTTCCCGAATCGATCTGGAAATTCCAGGTGACGGCTGAAAGAATCCATCATCTTCCACAATCCCGATCCGCATCCCTTCCATCGTGCGCGGAATCTTCTGCATACTAACTGGCGACTGCTCAAGCGTGTTGACAGTCGCNACGTCACCCGCCATGACACCTAGCATACATTCCAGATCAGCTACACAATGNCCCATGGGNCCCGGTTGAGCGAGCATTGCTTCCATGCCCCGAAAATTTCCTCGGGAGCCACGACGCGTGAGCAGACCATTGGTCGGTTTAAATGAAAAGATCCCGGTAAAGTGAGCCGGCACCCGCAAACTGCCTCCCAAGTCATTTCCCAATCCAAGATAAGATCCNCCNGCAGCCAAAATAGCAGCTTCACCTCCGGAACTTCCGCCCGGNGTTCTTTCTGGGTTCCACGGATTGAGGGAACGCCCATAGACGGGATTAACGCACTCATGCCACAGCATCATCTGTGGAATATTTGTCTTACCTAACACAACAGCTCCTGCATCCTTGAGCCGTCTAACCATCACACCATCTTCTTCGGACTGACGTTTTCTAAGCCCATCAACTCCAAGACAACAATCCGTATCAGCTACAAAGAAACATTCCTTAATCGTCATCGGAACACCATGCAAAGGCCCAAGATACTCNCCTCGCANGGCCAATACATCCAATCGTTTAGCATCGACTAAAGCCTGCTCAAACAACGGAATGACCACCGCATTGATTTCAGAATTGACCTCTTTAATTCGTTCGATACATTGCCGCGTTAACTCTTCAGAAGTGATTTCACCTCGCCGTATTCTTTCCGCCGCCTGGACAGCACTTATATTTCCAGATTTCAACAGAGAAGATGGGGTATTCATGAACGTTCTACTTAGGGTTCCCCGGTACTTACTGTGGCGTATCGGCCTGTGGCGTATCGGCCTGTGGCGTATCGGCTAAAGGTACTGCCGCACCAAAGATAATCACTAACTCTTCCGTACCCAAATAATTCTTAACATCCCGACGAGGNCGACGTATGAGACTCCCCAACACGAGACTGGAAGCATCATCCTGAATAGGTTTTGCAATCTCCGGGGAATACAGCAAAGGNAATTCAACCTGAGCACCATCCAACTTCACGGTCAATCGTTGATAGCCACTGATCGACTCTTGCTCACCGACACTGCGAGCGGTGAACAACACGCCNTCACGAGGACTGAGACGANTCTGAAGGCCTTTCTCGAANTCGTTATTGANTAAAGTCATTATTTCCGAACGCGCTGACAATTCCTGAAAGAACNAATAAGCCCGGGAGGCCCCGTCAAAACTTTCGTTCATATCCGGATCCTGATAAGTAATGCCGGATGCTAACTGCCCTAAGGAAAGAAATAACTCCTTACTTTCGACCTGACGCAAATTNTCACTCGCGTCTTCCTCAAGATCATCCCATTGCTTGAGGCTTGCCTGAGCTTGCTCAAACATATTGTCGATAACGACCGTTTGAAACACAAAGGACTCACGAATGTAATCCGTGGGTGACAAGGGTGCCGGCCCTGTCGGTTTTGGCTGGGCAGCGATCTCATCAATCGTTGGATTCTGACTATCTCCNGTCTGCACTTCGNTACCAAACGGATTTCCTGAATCAAGNCCACTGCCCAACTGCACTTCGTCCATCGGGCCAACGTTAAATCCNGTATTTGGCTGTAGAGGGTTNGTTAGCGGACGATGTTCATCTTCTTCCGCGGCTTCCACGCCCTTACCNTCCTCACCGNNACCATTCTTATTCAGCGACTCCGGCACAATTGACTGCAAAAAGCTAAGTGACGCTTCTGCATAAATCTTTTCACCAATCCCGATCGGATCTCTTGGCTCTTCCGGTACGTGCCAGAGCACCAACTGNGCAAGTGGAAGTGCCAATGCTCCACCCAAAAACACCTGAAGAACTGTCTTAATCGGTGAGCCTCCCGAGGAACGGGTCAGTACCGCACGATCTGCGACCGATCGTGAAGGCGCAGCCTCTTCGTCAAAGGCGAACGCNGCAGGACTAGATGATTCTTCCTGCACGGGAGCCATCTCGAGTTCAGAATCATTCTGCTCGTGCGGATCCGATAAAACCTTTAATTCCGGAGGAAGTAAGTCTTTAAACACCGACAATTCATACTCAGCGTCACACAAAGGGCATTGCACTCTGGCTTGTGCACTGGCTGACGGAACCGAAACTTCTTCCTGACACTCCGGACATTTGGCTATTGCCATATGGGGTCTCCCTAATCCCTAGCGGAACAATCTCATCTTCTCTGTTAACTNGAACCATTCTATGCAAATAGCAAGACACAGGCCAATGCAAGATTAAATTCCGTAGAGAGGTTCCAGCTTAGACTTTAGATGTTTCATCAAATGTGTATGCGTCAAAGGCTCACCGGTCACTTCGATAACGAGCTCCGCCGGAGTCACATTCCGGCCACGTTGATGGATCTTTTCGCCCGCCCAATGCTTTAACTCCAGAAACTGNCCGCGACGGAATAATTCATCCAGCCCGCCAAGTTCTTTATCAGCCTGCTGATAGAACTGAGCAGCATAGAGATTGCCTAGAGAATACGTCGGGAAGTAGCCCACCAAACCGGCACTCCAGTGAACATCCTGCATTACTCCGTCAGCATCTGATGGTGGCTGAATTCCCAAGTACTGTTGATACTTGGCATTCCAGGCTTCTGGCAAATCGGCAGGTNCAATTTCTTCATTAATCAAAGCCTGTTCTAATTCAAAACGAATAATGATATGCAGGTTGTAGGTAAGCTCATCCGCCTCCACTCGAATCAACGATGGTTCCACATGATTGATTGCAAAATAAAACTCATCCAGAGCCACGCCACTCAGGCTTGAAAACTCCTGTTGGGCCTGTGCGTACCAATAATCCCAAAACGGTTTACCACGTCCGACCTGGTTCTCCCACATGCGAGACTGCGATTCGTGAATACCGAGGGACAAGTAATGCCCGGGGCCCAAACCGTATTGGGACTTCCTCAACCCCTGATCGTAGATGCCGTGTCCAGCTTCATGAAGGATTCCAAAAAAAGCCATATTGAAGAAATTGCTGTCGTACCGAGTGGTGATACGGCAATCATCAGGTCCGGCTTCGGTACAAAAAGGATGATGNGTTACGTCCAGTCGNCCGCGGTCAAATTCAAAACCNATCTCCTTAGCAGCCTTCCTTCCAAATTTCTCTTGAAGTTCCACGGGATAATCGCGTGTAAGGATNCTCCGATCGGGTACTCTCCCACTCCCCTGAATAGATTCCAGCAANGGGACTAGATCCNGCCTTAATGCCTCCAGNGCCTCGCGGACCGTACTCGTTTTTTCACCAGGCTCATAATCATCCAGCAANGCATCGTATCGGCATTCGTCATAACCAATGGCATCAGCCTGCTCCCGTTTCAACGCATAGACNGTCTCTAAATATGGCAGNAATTGACTGAAATTATTCTCCCGTCGAGCTTCCACCCACGCGTGTTGTCCATCATTGGTAGCTCGTGTTAACGCCTCGACCAGTTCTGCTGGTAGTTTTGTTTGCTTGTCGTAATTTCTTTGAGCTTCACGAATCACGGTAGCTGAATCGCTTTGAGGATCCGCTGTCAGATCGGTGCCCTGCAGGCTATCCAGCCATTCACCAATTCGCGGGTCCGTTTGTTTATCGTGTAGTAGCCGGGCAACGTATGCCTGCTGTTCTGTCCGATACGCACTCCCCTGCTGAGGCAATTTACAGCGGGCATCCCAGTCAAGCAGGGACTCAATTGAGCTCAGTAAAGCAACTTCACGAGTATGTACACATAAATTTTCAAAAGCAGCTGACATATCCGGGATCCAATCTTAAGGTGCGTTCCAACCCACATACGACCTCCGTAAATCGCAGGGGACTCGTTTTAGTCTATCGCAGTCAGCACATGATGAAAATCACCGTAAGCATTACTGACAAAACATCNTCACANGCTAGTTAGAAAATCAAGTCATAGCCGATGATAAACAAAGCCATATCTACCACCGCATGGCTCAACCAGGCAGCCAAGAAATTTCCTGATCTGCCATACAACCAGGCCCAGACCCCACCGCCAATGGCGACTCCGAAAGAAAACAGATATGCCAAAGGCGAAGTCAGGCCAAAGAAAACAACCATCAGAACAACGTGATGTGCCATAAAGCTGAGGCTGGACAAGNCAATGGCCACCGACTCCGGAACGGTCCGCGATAAACGCCTGTAAACGAACCACCNCCAATAATACTCTTCCATCCCTGAGTGTATCAGCGANTAAAAGGTGGCAAACGCTCCATACGCCCACAAGGTATTTANTCCAAAACCGTTTACCTTAGCTAACACTTTCGATTTNAGATGAAAGTAGGGNGCTGACCCTTTTAGCAAGCCAAAATAAATCACCAATGCCGCGATCAAAACANCCACACCAAAAGTTAATCCGAGNTTTATCGCGGGTTTTTTCCAGANNGGCAACTCGATCGATTCACGACAAATCAAAAATGCGAACACCACCGGAAACGCAAACTGTATCAACTTCAAAANACTAAAGACCGCATTCTGACTCCCCGTATCCTGACCGTTCATAAATACAAAGTAGAAGACCGTCAGCATGAATGGATAGATCATTGCGAACCAAAGTGACNCAGGAATCCGAGCGGCCATAGATGCTTGTTCAGATCGGTTTGTCGGGATTTCTATTTCCTGACTCATCCAAGACTCCAACGGGTTTGACGAAGGACCGCTTTGGAACTGTCGGCTAACTTCTCGTACCAGACACTCAAAAATTGACCTTCACTCAATTCAACCGTCGTGACATAGCCAAGGTCGTAATTGGCCGCTTCGTCACTGAGAGTCATAGGTTCCGACCAGGTTTTCCCTTCGTCCTCGCTTAACCGGGCCTGATTCCCCATCGAACCACGTCGGTAACCGTACGACATAAGCAGGCGTCCATCCTTGAGACGAAGCAAGTGTGATGGAAATCCCCAAACGCCAATGGAATGAGGTACACTCCACGTCGCGCCGCCATCGCTGGACTCGCTTTGTAGAGTTTCTCCGGCATTGCTTTTGTTATGGTTGCGAATATGAGCGATCAGCTTTCCACTAGGAGCTTCCACCGCGTGCAATTCATGGTAACGAGCGGAATCATCTCCCTCGCGGGTAGGAATGCGAGCTTGTGGTTTCCAGGACTGACCATCATCTTCCGAGATAACAGAGCCGATATANCCNTCTTCTCTCCACAAATGTTTACCTACGTACAATTGCCGGCCATTGGATAGCTGGATTGGTCCGTGAGGGCTGTTGAGTATGCAGTCATAAGGTTTAGTCCATGTAATTCCACCGTCGGTGGAACGAATCATCCACGTACCCAACGTCGCCTGCAGTTCTTCACTGGTGACTCTTGAATGGGCGGCGTGCCAACGTTTCAGTCGGTTCGCTTCCCAATTTCCTTCCTGCTGAGCCTTTTCAAGGATGGAAACATAAGCGTTGGACGTAAAAGTAGTTGCTAGCAATGTTCCTTGATTGGTTTCAAGAATCCCCGCATCCCGATCGTCAATTGGAGTATCGAGAATTGTCTGCGGTAAGAGCCAGGTTCTTCCTTGATCATGACTTCGATAGAACTGCACCGAACCAAACGGGCANACGTGAGACTCTCGCGTACCTGAAGCAACCAATACCAATTGACCGTTGCTTCGTTTTGCCAAAGTCGGCCAACCACTGTAATGTCCGACACTTACGTCGATGACCTCAGGCGTTGCAACATTNACAGCCGGAGCTGCTTTACTTTGACGCGGTAAAAGAACNGTGGCTGCCGATGCCACCGTCAGTTTGATAGCGCTGCGTCGTTTCATCGCGTTNGTTTTCATAAGAAATTAGTGTGCTCCACTTCTCATCTTAGTAAAGTTGGATTAAAAACCCCGCTTTTTTNAAAAACAAGGGTTCCAATTTGTGAATTGTGTTAAAGAATTTCTCAGCACCCGACGTTTAGACACTAAATGCACTGCCATCTCGGCAATGGTAGCGTTTTCATTACTAACCACCAGTCTTTTCCGGAGTCGAGACAATGAATCTCCGACAACACGGAATAAGTAACCTAAACGTACATCATAACCTCGCACCAGCAGCGTTATACGAACATGCTGTTCAGTGTGATGAGGCGGAACTCACGTCATCAGGAGCGATCAGTAATCGCTCCTATGAAAAGACCGGCCGCAGCCCGCTGGACAAACGCATTGTGGAGAACCCCGAATCCCGTGAGGATGTCTGGTGGGGTTCTGTAAATATTCCTCTCTGTGAGAAATCTTATCAGGCCAATCGTCTGCGAGCTATTGAGTTCCTGGATGGNTGTGAAAATCTGTACGTGATCGACGGCTTTGCCGGCTGGGATCCACAGTATCGCTTAAAAATCAGGGTGATCTGTGCCCGTCCCTATCACGCCTTATTCATGCACAACATGCTCATCCGGCCAACGGCAGCTGAACTGGCTGACTTTGGGCGTCCGGACTACACCATTCTTAATGCCGGAGAATGTGCTGCTGAGCCAGAGGTTCCAGGGAATACGAGTACCACCAGCGTTGCGCTTAATTTTGAAGCAAAAGAGATGACGATCCTTGGCACCCAGTACGCCGGTGAAATGAAAAAAGGCGTTTTTACAATCATGCATTACCTGATGCCAAAAGCAGGTATTCTTTCCATGCACTGCAGCGCCAATCAGGGAGACCGTGGTGATGTCGCGCTCTTCTTTGGCTTATCCGGAACCGGTAAAACTACCTTGTCTGCCGACGCCTCACGCTCTCTTATTGGTGACGATGAACATTGCTGGACCGATCAGGGCATCTTCAATATTGAGGGTGGGTGTTATGCCAAAGTCATCGATCTTTCCGCCGAGTCGGAACCTGAAATTTTTAATGCTATCCGATTTGGTACGGTGCTGGAAAACACATTCGTGGAACCCGAAACCCGAGAAGTCGATTACTCTGATACGGATCTGACCCAAAACACGCGAGCCGCCTATCCCATTCACTTCATTGAGAACGCGGCAGATCCATGTATCGGTGAGCATCCCAAAAACATCATTCTTTTAACTTGTGACGCTTTTGGCGTTTTACCTCCGGTCTCGCGACTAACACCGGAACAGACAAGTTACTATTTCCTGAATGGATACACCGCCAAGGTAGCCGGAACTGAAATGGGTATAAGCGAACCGGAAGCCACGTTCTCGACTTGCTTTGGTGCGGCGTTTCTAGTCCACACTCCCAACACCTACAGCCGTCTGCTCGCCAAAAAAATGAAGCAACATCAAACCAACGCCTGGCTGGTCAACACAGGCTGGTCAAGTGGCGGCTTTGGGGAGGGTCGGCGTATTAGCCTGCCCATCACAAGGAATATTATTAATGCCATTCACCATGGTTTACTGGCAAACACCGCGACGGTGACTGAACCGATTTTCGGATTAGAAATCCCTGTCGAAGTGCCTGGCTGCCCAAGTTCGATTCTTATCCCCCGCAGCACCTGGGCTGATCCCAACCAATACGACCGGGCTGCCGAGATCTTGGCACAGAGATTCCATACTAATTTTGCGCAATATGTACAGGAAGTTGACCCACAAGTNGTTGCGTCCGGCCCCATTGTCCCACTGCGGAAAACGGGTTAGTCCCGGAGTATTTTAGGTCGTTTTTAAAAAAGCAAGTATGATGACTGGCTCGGCNTTCGATCTTCTCAAATTGCGGCATGCTACCTTTCTCGAGTCCATTGAGTANTTCGAGCAACTCGAGTCAACCAACACCGCTGCGATCAGTCGGATCAATTCCGTACCGGACTTGAATAACGTTCTGATCCTAACAGCGGAGCAAACTGCGGGGCGAGGACAAGGTAATCATCCGTGGTATGCAGGTCAGGGAGCACTTACATTTTCACTGATACGTCACTTCTCTAACCTCCGCGGTAATGAACTGGCCACACTTGCTTTGGCGACGGGAATTGGTGTGGCCGAAGCGTTACAGAAACTAACTCTATCCGCCATTCAACTTAAATGGCCCAACGACATTTTTGTTGATGGAAAAAAACTCGGAGGCATTCTCATCGAAACGCCTCAGCTCGCTCCGCAAACCCCAGTGATCGGTATTGGACTAAACATCAACAATTCAATTCAAGACCACGCGGCTAGGGACGTGGCCGCCTCCAGTATCTCCTTAATCGATCTAATCGGTAAAACCAGTAATCTGACGGACGTGCTAATCGGTTTACTCAATCAATTGGACAACTTTTACAAGCAACTTAATGCAAAAACGGCTGATATCCCGGCCTATTGGAATTTGCGTTGTATGTTTAATGGTAGCGAGGTAGATTTCGTTCAAGGTGGAATGCGTTATCAGGCTACCTGCCATGGAGTGCAGGCTGATGGGGCATTGTTACTGAAAATAGATGGCGAAATCAGGCCTTTTTATTCAGGCTCTATCGCCCTGCCGTAGAACGAACTTCTGGTTTCATTCGTACTACGGAGATGACGTAGAAATCCTGCTACCATCTTTTTTAACGAATCAGAGTTCAATCCGGTTTCGCCATGTCAGATACATCCGTGTCACCTAAAGTTAATTCTCTTAAAACCCCTGAATTGCTCGCACTCCTATGCTTTGTTCTTTCGGGATTTGCTGCACTCGTTTACGAAATCAGCTGGATTAGAAAAGCCAGTGTCATCGTGGGGGGTACAACGTATGCCGTGAGTACGGTACTCGCCGTATTCTTCGCTGGCCTCGCCATTGGTAGCCACATCTTTGGCAAACGTACCAAACACCAAACCAACCCGATCAAGCTATACGGCAAACTCGAAATCGGGGTAGGCATACTGTGTATCGCCAGCGTCTTTCTGTTACCGATCATCGACTCTGTTTACACTTTGGCTTACGATTCAATCCGTGGTTCACTACTAACTTCTCTATTGGTCAGAGCCGGGCTGGTAAGTATCTGTCTGTTACCACCGACGATCCTGATGGGGGCTACACTTCCGCTTTTCTGTCGACAGTTTGTCCGTCACCAAAACGGCGTACTCAATTCGGTAAGTTGGCTGTATGCCCTGAATACTCTGGGCGCAACACTTGGTGCCGCCCTCTGTGGATTCCTATTATTACCGACGCTTGGGATCAACACCTCCATCTTTCTGGCCGGTATTATCAACATTGTGATAGGAATCACTGTTCAGACCCTAAAGCTTCCCAACACGGTCGGCGAAGACGACGCGATAAAGTCTAACGAAGAGGAAACGGAAGCCCGTGAAAAATCAAAGGCCATGGGATGGATCTTTGCCTTATCAGGATTTGCAGCACTCGGCAACGAAGTCGTGTGGACTAGATTTCTAACACTACTGATCGACAACAACGTCTATACCTACACGCTGACACTTACCGTAATCCTGTTAGGCATTGTGCTTGGCAGTCTATTCGCGACAAGGATCAAACCTGACTTCAAACGCAACACCTCTCTGTTTGGTGCCTTGCAGATTCTAAGTGGTCTTATCACCTTCGGAATCATTATGGCTCCGGCGGAAATCGTTTGGATTAACTTCATGGAACAGGTCGGTACCGGTTTACTTAGCCAACAATTAATCCTCATTGGAATCGTCATGCTGATTCCATCGATCATGGTCGGAATGGCATTTCCAATCGGTATTCGCCTAGCAAACTCCAGTGCCAGTGGTATCGGGGCAGAGGTAGGTCGACTTTCGGCGTTAAATACATTTGGCGGTATCGCTGGCTCTCTGCTTATCGGATTCCTGATCTTACCTCGTCTTGGTCTGGAAAATGCGGTTGCTTTGACAAGCGTTTGCAGCGTAGCGGCAGGATTTCTAGTTTGGGCAAAACTGGAACGCGGGCGACTTTTAGAGAATCGTGTCGCCTGGATTCTGGTAGTTGCATTGGCATTCGTCGGTATTCGAATGTCAAGTAACAGTATGTTCATTCAACGAACTCGGATTCCTTTTGACATGTTGAGTCAGGGACGGCAAATCCCAACGCTGGACGGTACGAACCTAGCGCTTATCGAAGGGGTAAATTCCTTCATTACGGTTGTCGAAAACGACGATCTGTTCGAGTTGCACATTGACAAACAATGGCAAGGAAACTCGAAACGGACTCAGCAGTTTATGGCGGGTCATATTCCAACATTGGTTCATGGAGATCCCAAGAGCATCTGTGTTGTCGGATTAGGGACAGGCCAGACCGCTCAGCGTTTCCTAATGCACGACATTGAGGAATTACATCTGGTAGAGATTGAAGCGGAGTTAGAACCACTGCTCATACGCTTCTTTAACGGCGACTGGTTGACAGAAGATAGTCCCGCCCGACTAAACACTGACATCCAAATGATTGTTGAAGACGGACGTAATTACCTGACACATACCGAGAAGAAATATGACGTCATCTCCATTGAAGTGGGGCAGGTATTCCGCCCGGGAGTAACCAGCTTCTATACGCACGAGTTTTATGACGGGGCTCGCGAACGACTCAATGAAGGTGGCGTGCTTTCCCAGTTTGTCCCGCTGGAGTTCCTTGCCAAATCCGAATTTCAATCCGTTGTAGCAACTTTCCTGAAAACATTCCCAAACTCACAGCTGTGGTAT
>PAJC01000137.1 GCA_002705165.1 Planctomycetaceae bacterium
TCGCTCAATCTTTACTACTTGGGGAATAAACTGCTGTGAGCTAAATTTTTCTCCAGCGAGCGTGACCGACTTGAAATCCCAACCTTCCGTAATCTCCAAATGTAACTGGTGCAGAGGCTCCGCCGCCGCTGTCATTCGTATCTCTGTCTGCAAATCCACTTGGTTATCAACAAATTCATATCGAGAAACCTGAGAGATATGTAATTCAGTCTCCTGATGACCAGCAACAACGACAATGTTTGGATTAGGGTCAAACATCTCGAGCACTCGACGCTTGGAAGACCCAATGGACTCAATTCGACTTTCGACGGCGCCCGCAACATCCAATCGATAAAGCTCCAGATCTTCCGATATCGTCAGTGATATCTGACCCTGTCGCCAAATCCCATCAACAACACTCATCAATGGTAATACCTGTGGTTGCAACGGTAAAAATTTGGCCACAGCCACTACCTCGAGATCTACCACGCCTCCTTGAGAATCCAAAGTTATCGACCATCGATTCTTATCATTTTCTGACAACGTAGGATTCAACGACTGGCCTTGAGTTGACACCCGTACCAATTCCAGTTCCGGTGAGAGTTGGAAGGCTAATGATTGCCGCTGAGCATTCACTGAATCCAATGTCAAACGGCTTACTAATTCCAGCCCTTCTCTGTTAAAGGAGTACTGCAAATCCTGACTGTAAAACAAGACATTGGCATTACTGCGTAGAGCCTCCCCCGACAAAACGGCAAGGGTTGTTCTGGATTGACTTCCAAGTTGGACTACCCAGCGAATATTTCCTTCGGCTAAGTCCGTCAAACCTTCCACCGGCAAATCCAACTCATCATTGTCGGGAGCCCAAACGATACCGTTGGATGATCGCAATAACAACTCGCTTGGCAAATCCAAAATCAAGTAGTTCGACTCACTCTGGGGAATCTCAAAACTGAACTTTCGTTCACTCTCTATGACCGCCTCCCCTTTTAAGCTCCAATTAAACTTAAGTTCACCTGGACCATTTAACCGCAACAACGGGATGTTACGTTCCGTCACGCCGCAGATTGCCGGCACACTTGCCATAGGTGCATCTGCGGTTGCTTTGACAACCCACTGTGGCGTATCTAAAGCTAGAGACAATGGCAAAAGCGGTATGAGTCCCTGTATATCAGGGTCAGCGTCGATACTAAGCACTGCCCGTCCGTCTATAATCTGTCCGCCCTGTACACGTCCGTAATATATCGACTGACGGATATAACCACCCTGACGAAATTCCGGCAATGCTTCCGTACTCTGACGATTCAACCGATTCACCGCGTTAATCATTTCTTCGAACTGCATTCTTTGTAATGGCACAGTCCCCTCTAACACTTCATCAATATCAGCCTCGTTTACTTTGAGCTGACGGTAAATGAGTTCGTTAGGATTAGGTGCGAAAGAAGGCTGCTGAGACAAACCTGCTGGTGCGCACAAAAACAGCAACGACAATCCAAGAACGAATTGAGTACCAAATCGTTTCACGATTATGCCTTTTGCTGTTGTGAATCATCACTCGCCGAAGAGGCTGCGATGGATGACTCAAGTTTAAGAAGCGAAATAGCAGCCGAATTAGTATCCTGCTGAACATTGGTACGATGAATCGACCGGCTAGCCTGGCTCGAGTCAGACAAAACCCAGTCCAACACTCTCGAAAAGACAACTAACAGACCTCCTAAGAAAGAAGCTTGCAACACCAGCAACATCAGTTCCGGAACCCAGGCAGCAGCAAGTGCTGCGCATAAGCCGACGCCAAATATGACTATCGGCTGTTGCATGAAATGCAAACGTAGAATTGCCAGTCCGACAATCAGAACCAACCCCGAAAGCCAAACTAGCAATGTCGAACGACTGGTAATCGATGCATTGAGAGTGGCCACTTCACCAACGGTGGAAAGCAAATACTGGTTCGTATTTTCAGGCAAAGCCAATTGAACATTCACCCCGACCCAGGACTCTAGGTCAGACTGACCCAATGCAGAATCTCTAAACCAGTAAAACCCCGACCAGTCCCAGTCATATTCGGGCGTCCAACCCCGCGGGCTACCCAGCAAATGCTGATCGTTCGTGGTAACGATCTGCCAATAAGTAGAGCCACTCATTTTTGAATTGATGACCTGTGGCAGTGGCAACTCCAAACTTTTGGAATCAAAGTCTAATCGCATATACCAAAGTTCAATTCGATAATCTGATTCAACGTTCGACGCAGACAAACGGACCGTCAATTTCCCCTGAGAATCCAGCACAACTTGTTCGACCGGAACACGTTGATTATTTACAGCCACAATCAATGTCCCCGGATCCAAACACCTAACCTGAAATTNGATTTGCAGATCTGTTTCATTGGTTCGGACTAGCAGTGACATACGTTCACGACACTGNCCATTCAACAAGGCTGTTTGAANCCATCTTCGTTGGATCAAAGTGGAGGTTCGTGTCACATCCCGACGCATTCGCATTTGGACCGGCAANTTCGTCGCCCCTTCTGAAGCCTGCAATCGCAGGCTATTNCCNCCCGTTTCTTCCGAGGCCACACCTCGNACAACCTGCCAAACATCTCCGGCGGGCTCACTCACAAAGATATCCCGTGTGTTGATAGCGACTTGATTCTGAACCAATCTCACTTCNTCNGCAATCGGNGAGACNAGCAAGAAATTCACCCGTTGTNAGGAGTCNGCCATCAGAAGCGGCAACTGCTCTTGATATCGCAACTTAATTCTNAATGCACCACGNTANTCAGCTAACAGATCAACTGTGACCTGCTCAATCTCTAACTGTTCTCTNACGGTATCTGNCTGAATTGAACTAGGAACAACACTCCAAGGCAACACACTACTACCACTACCGTCTTCACCTGTCGAGTTCTCTANTTGCAGGAANACTTTCANGTTCTCCGGNCGCCTTACGATCCCTGGCACTTTTAAGGTNATTTGCCGAATAGGTTCATAGGCAATTTGATAGTCCAGNACCTGTTCAAANGCCGCGAACTTCTCTTCCAGTTGAATGGTTGTGCTCGAAGCTACCAGAACACTTCGTTTCCGGACTCCCACGGTTCCCACAAATCTTAACGGCTGGCCTTCAGNCAAGTTTGGTAAGGAGTTNANAACTAATGGNGCTTGCTGATTCTCNGGCAAATCCACGTCTGTGATATCACTTAAACTTCCAGCTAATAAGCCCTCGATATTTTCTGAATCCGGAACAAGCTCGACGTTATCCGCAGGTTGCAACACAACGCTCTGGGGACCTCGTAAAATACTTGCATTCTTCTCACTTGAGGCCACTATCTGTGGGGTTGTTAAGTCCAAGAGCCCAGCAGTTGCATTCGCCAATGCGGGCAATTGCCGTCTAGCTCTAATAATGACATTAAATTCGCCTCGGGAATCTGTATCCGCGGTCGAGACNTGAAAGGCTAGCTGACCATCGACCAGTTCTGCGGTGACTAACTGCAACGAATCGTCAACACTCTGAAACACCTGATCCAGTTCCCAACCCAGCCAATTTCCAGANAGNNGGTACTGCCCTGTTCCGGANTAAATACACCGNAAAGTCGCAGTCATGCGAATTTGNGTTGGAGANACTTCCATCAAATATGTCGGTACAACACGGAATTGATTCTCTCGCTCCTGAAGAACTCCGACTACCGTGTAAGCGACGTTGTAATACTCAAAGTCAAATTGTTGAATACCGGGNNTACCCGTGGANCCCTCGAAAACACGGGGCGTACGACGCATNTCCCCACTTAGCTGCCAAACCACATCCCAGTTGGCAGTCGTACTGATACTCAGATTCCCTGACTGCTTTACCGCACCAACCACTTCAAATCCATTAAACGACTGATTAGTATCCATCTCAGTTTCGTCGTAGGTCAATTCAGCCTCTAGCAAGACNGTCACATTTGGTTGTGGACGCACGATGCTAACNCTCACCTTTTCACGCTTGGTATCAGGCTCACNATCCGCAACNGGAATTCTCGANACTCGAAATACTTGGCTTGGCAGGTCAATCAGTGACATNCCAGAAGGAAGNAAAACTTCAAAATCAGTCACATTACTGCCAAGGCCTCCCACATTGAGAACGCCGCGAGCACTGACATTCCGATTCTGATANACCGCAAAGCTGGTTTCCACTGATGCCTGAAGTCTCGCTAGCTGGCGTGCCGATACCGCCGTTTCCGTACTCCATCCGAACACCAATTCTTCGCTCTGGAAATCAAACGCAAACGATGTGGTTGCATTGTCCCCGTTGGAAGTTCTTACCTCTAACTCGTCCGCCACTGCCTGAGCTTTTGCAACCGGCACCAATAATTGACGAAATTGACTACGCGCTGCGGGTATCTGTAATAGGAGTTCGGTAACCTGCCCNGTTTGTCGCAAAGGACGAGTGAGATTGAGGGTAATCACATGCTGGCTGTTGATGTCACCNCGCAACCACACTACATGCCCCAACTGACTATCCCAGGTAACGAAAAATNTNCCGGTACCNGAGTACTTCGGGGCTGCTCTCATNATCGACTGTGGAAGCCGCAACGGCACCTTAACCCATTGATCCTTAGCAGGTTGGATCAACTGGACCCTAAATTCTGCCGTAAATCCTAAGTGGGTCTCTGTCGCCCGCCCGGAATAAATTGCCTGATCAAGAGTGAAATCCGGAGGTGTATTATCATCCTCAACATCATCCTGCTGATTGTAAATCCTGAGGTATTCTTCAAGCGAAAGATTCGTGGCGACTTTGACAAGATTACCATTCTTATCACGCAACAGTATTATTTCGGTAGGTGCTTTCCTAACAACTCCAATTTTCTCTTCTGATTCAGCCTCGGTTCCGTCACTTTGTTGAGCAGACGCGATCGCAGGAAACAAAANTGCAAGTAAGACTAAACAGATTCGCTTGGCCTCACTATGTAAACATACTGAAGCTTTGTGTTTGGAAACGGCGCAATAAGAGTGCGCATCATCACTTATATGATTCCAATGTTGCATTGGCCAACCCAATAACTATTTAAGAAAAGGCCTGCGATTACAGGTNCTTATATTTTAAATTGGCAAGTCAAGTTATCAATGAAAAATAACGAATTCCCTAGCAGTTTACCGGCGGTTAAGCACATCAAACATCTGTTTATGCAGTTTTTCCGTGGCTGCTGCGATAAACTTTGCCTCTTGTATTTCCAGAGGCTGGCCATCGATCGACGTTATAATTCCCCCAGCTTCCCTAACTACCAGTACACCNGCGGCAATATCCCAGATTTTGACACTCGTTGCCCAGTANCCATCGAGTCCCCCTTGAGCNACATAACAAAGATTNAGGGCCGCCGAACCGAGGCGNCGTAACGCCTGACACTCGTATAACATNTCNACCCATCGGTCTACTTCAGCNGATCCACGCTCAATGCCTGCCGAGAAGCTGGCCGCAATTAATGAGCGGGATAAATCATCAACTCCGCTGTTTTGAAGCGGCTGTCCATTGACTCTGGCACCTTTGCCAAGACTAGCACTGTAACAATCATCCATGACCGGGTCNTAAACCGCCGCTACGATCGGCTCACCATAACTTAACAATGCAATGGAAACGCTATAGGTCTGGAGCTTGTGAACATAGTTTGCCGTCCCGTCGAGTGGATCAATCACCCAACAGTACTCAAGCTCTGAAAGATCGGTAGAGGCCCCGACTNTCCTATCCAGTCCCGGCAAGTCTGCTTCGGCTGTCAAATCTTCTTCCCCCAGAAAATAATCGTTAGGCCGAACCTCAGCGATGATCTCGAGGATTTTCTTCTGCGATGCAATATCAGCTTCCGTCACCAGATCCTTAGGAGCCTTTTCACGAGGGTTGATANAATCCTGCATGGCAGCCAAAAGCTGACCGGCTTCTTTTGCAGCGTTTATAGCTAAGTCTTCTAAACTCATAAAAAGTACCCTCTGTATCTATCCACTCTGAGTGTCTTGNCTAGGTANCCAAGGAGGCAAACGTGCCAACCAAATGTCCAATATACCCCATCCATGTGCCGACACCTATTACAGAGAAATACAGACTATAGACATAGAAGTGATCACCTGCGGCCCTCTGCTCTCCATTCATTTTTTAAACATAAAACTGGACATCGAAATGTCAGTTGTTATTATCGAAATAGATTCCTTTGCTAGGCGGGACTGTCATCGACAGTGATGGAATTCCCCAGTCATTCTAATGACTTCCATTGTAAATCGCGTTAGCAATTGGCCTCTTCTCTGTTCCGGCCCCGCCGCCATGCTTTGCATGCGGCGGGGCTATTTTATGCATTNAGAACATCCCGACACTCCGAAAATGCATGGTTGATGAGATCCACGCTTTCAAACATAATTCAGTTCTGTATTTAGCCAAACGAAAACCATCCCTTATCAGCGCAAAAGCACATGTGGCACATCGAACAATCCAACGCCTCACTTCGTGCAAGTAATCTGCAATGTGAGGTCGAACTTACATCTCCCCAAAACGGGTTGCAAAATACGTTCGCCTATCAGGAAGTCCTTNCAGCTAATCAATTCATCCAATTGAACCTAGGTCTTAACAAAGAGACCATTACAGAAGCGTACCCGCGAGGCAACGATTTAATTGCACTTTACAGCAGTCAGCATCAACGAGAAGCGACACCTCAGCTTTACTGGCGGTCTCTCGAGCAAGAAAACGCCGCTGGTATCGAAACTATTATTTCGCTACAGACCGATCTACTTGCCAGTCGATGCCCAATTCACTCCGTGACCAAACTAAATGACACGCTAGCTGCTCAAGCACTCACAAGTNCCNAGAAGTGGGTTGACNTTGAAGAAGCAAAAGAAGTCAGAGCTATTCTTGTCCAACTAAGTCCAGCTCTCACCTACTTGGAAATCGTTCATCCAACGGATCCCATGGATACAAAGATCCAACGTGACGGTGCTTCTCTCAGTTGGGAACATATCGTACTCGACCTGCAACTCGAAAAAGGAGTGATCCGACGAGCACGACTACAGAGTTGGTGGATTCAAAACGATTCAGAGCAGTCACTAGCAAACAGATTAGTCGACTCGTTCATCGCCTCCGCCCCGCCACTAACAACCTAGGAAATCAGTTTTTCCACCACTTTCCCACCTTGGTCTGTTAACCGGACATTGAGCCCTTTAAACTCGTGCACCAAACGATGGTGATCGAAACCAAATAACTTAAGCGTCGTTGCATGAAAGTCATTTACATGTACAGCATCTTCGACAGGCGCCCATCCAATATCGTCAGTTTTCCCAACGACCTGCCCCCCTTTAATACCACCACCCGCCATCCACAGGCTATAAGCATAAGGATGATGGTCACGTCCGGTATTCTGTTTGTTACCACCTCGATTTTCACCGAGAGGTGTACGACCAAACTCACCTGCACAAATCACCAACGTGTCATCCAGCATTCCACGTCGTTTTAGATCTTTCAACAATCCAGCGACTGGCTGGTCCAGCATTCCAGCATTATAGGAAATTTCCGCACTAAGATTACTATGATGATCCCAAGAGGCATGCATCAACGTAACGAAGCGAACTCCCCGCTCAAGTAACCGTCGCGCCAGCAAACAATTACGCGAAAATTGGCCGTAGACGTTAGCTCCACCACCGCGAAAGTTACTCTTTTC
The DNA here is from genome assembly GCA_002705165.1 of Planctomycetaceae bacterium. Classification (GTDB taxonomy): domain Bacteria; phylum Planctomycetota; class Planctomycetia; order Pirellulales; family Pirellulaceae; genus UBA721. The sequence goes on from PAJC01000137.1 coordinate 7,643, forward strand.
GGGTTCTTTACGACCAACACCGTATAGATCGAGCGTTTCCTGTGTCTCTCCGGTGACATCACTTAGTTCCGGAGCAGCCCTCTGCATACGAAAAGCCAGTTCATAAGAACTAATACGACTGGCAATCTCAGTGTCCTGCTGTTCTTCCAATCGAATACGATTGAGTGAGTTGATCAGCCCCAGAGAGTCTTCCTGCATCTCTCGCGTATAGCCCTTTGGAGTGTTGAGATTTAATACAGGCTCACCATCACCACGGAAGACCACCCCTTCGTAGGTTGACGGCAGGAAACCACTGGTCCAGTTAGACACCCCACCAGAACTGCCACGACCGGCCGACAAAACGACATAGGCCGGTAAATCATTCGTCTCACATCCAAGACCATAAGTAAGCCATGAGCCCATACTTGGACGGCCAAAACGAGGTACGCCTGTAGTCATCATGAGTTGAGCTGGATGATGATTAAAAGCATCTGTATGCATGCCGCGCACAAGCGCAATATCATCAGCACAGGAACCAATATGAGGCAACACGTCTGAAAGTTCCATCGCACAGTCACCATAAGGGCGGAAGGTGCGATCACTCCCCATCAAAATTGCGCTTTCCTTCTTGATGAAAGCAAACCGGACTTTTTCGGTAAGTTCTTTAGGCAGTCCCTGCCCGTGACGTTTCCGCAGAACAGGCTTCGGATCATACAAATCCACGTGACTGGGGGCACCGGCTAGGAACACAAAAATACATCGCTTTGCCCTAGGAGCAAAATGTCCAAATTTAGGTGTCAGTGGATTTGCTTCGTTCGCACTCAGCACTTCATCCCCCTTTAATAAGGATGCCAGAGCCAGACCACCTAAACCACTGGAAGTCGATGTAAAGAAATCCCGGCGACTTTGTTCTCTTAGTTCGTTATTCATATCCATGATTTATCCCAATAGAAACCATTTCGATTTCTGGCATTATTCTTTCGTAATGAACTCGTCGGTATTTAGCAACGCACGTGCCACGGCTACCCAGGAAGCGGTCTCAGCCAACCCTGCCGCTTCAGGCATCGGCGCTTCACCTAAAATACTCCTCGCTGCCTGTTCATCCTGACTCATTCGCTCCAACTGACTCCGGTAGAAAGCTGTAACCGTTGCCATTTCCGGGCGTGTCGGACGACGGGAGAGACATGTCAAAAACGCATGATAAACGCGTTTGCTAATATCTTGTTCAGCTTTACCGGTGGACGCGACTTCCTGAACAACACGACGCCCCAGATGCTGAGCACACTCGGTAAACACCACATCATTCCACAACGTTAATGCCTGCAATGGCGTGTTACTTCGGGGACGACGAGCAATACATACATTGGAGTCAGGGGCATCAAAAGTCATTAACATCGGATAAGGACTGGTACGTTGGAAAAATGTGTACAGGCCTCTTCTATAGCGATTTTCCCCTTCACTCGTTTGCCACTTCGCACTATTGGCATAAGTAAGTGCTGAGTATTCAGCAGGCTGCGGTGGTCTAACACTTGGACCACCTATTTTTTCGGCCATGAGACCACTAGCATCCAATGCTAAGTCCCGAATGATCTCCGCTTCCACTCGTGAACGATACTGACGTGCCAGTAATTCATTGTCGGGATCAACTTCAGCTAATTCAGCACGGTGAGCCGACCGTTGTTGATAGACAGCACTGTTGAGAATCAATCGATGGAGTTCCTTCAAACTCCAGTTGTTTGCACGAAATTCGATTGCTAGCCAGTCAAGTAGTCCCGGATGAGTTGGCTCTGCTCCCTGGGTTCCGAAATCATCACTCGTAGCTACAATCCCACGACCAAAATACCTCTGCCAGACCCGATTGATTGTAACTCTCGCTGTGAGGGGATTTTCCTCTGCGACGGTCCATTTTGCCAGATCAAGCCGCGTCAACTTGTCCCCCCCTGCTGTCACTTCCGGTAGAACATCAAGCCCGTCGGTTACAACCGCTTCACCCTTGGTGAGGAAATTCCCACGCAAGTGAATATTGGCCTGACGAGGCGTCCCCAGTTCAACGACACTCTGTGCCTTTGTACCAGGCATAACAGGAGCTTTGCTTTCATGCTCCTTTTCTTCCCGAACCAACTGTTTGTAGGGTTTATCAACACTCTTAAAATAATCCAAAAGCACCTTCTTCTGATCTTCATTGCGTACTTCAGTTGCTATCGCTTCTAAGACGTTCCCAGGCGTACCCTCTAAAGACAAAACGCCGTTAAAGTCCGAATAAGTTAGACGGAACCGACCTAGATTATGAGTACCGCCTGTTTCATACTTTTGATCCAACACGAGCTTAAACTCCACACCGCCTTCGTAGCTAAGGACCTGATCCAATTGGAAGACAGCAACATGAGCTTTACCGATCTCCGGTGAAATAGCCCAGCCATCTTCAGCGATCTCATTGATGGCCTTGGATACCTCCCAGTTAGTCTGAGAGAAATCGGCAATCGCGCGGCTTATTTTAACAGGCACGAACTCATTTTCGGTTCCTGCTTGACGAGCCAGAATCTGGACATTGGTCAACACAAAGTTACCATTCTCCGCCCTCCCGGGCCCCTTTTTCGGCAAGGTCTCGTCTGGAAGAACTTCTAAGCGAACACCACTAAGTGAATCCACGATCGAAGTGATTGTATAAATCTCGGAGCGGATGTTTTCACCTTCGACTAAAACAGATCCGTCCTCAAGGTTCTTGAATGTTGACTTGTATCTACCCGAGAGCGACGTAGTAGCCAAAGGACGCCATTCATAGATTAGATTAGCGTCCACGTTAATCCATTTTTCCAGAGCAGCGGGAAGTTGTTCCGCTTCATACTTTTTTCTGATTGAGAGCAGTCTTTCGTGATCAACGTTGTATGCTGCCAACTGTGCATCATAAGCCGCAGTTTCACTAACCGTTGGGGCGACTACATCCTGCTCATTCATACTGTTGAAGAACGAATACAACTGATAATACTCACGATGACTGATGGGATCGTATTTGTGGCTATGACATTGAGCACAGCCGACAGTTAGCCCCAGCCAAATCGCACTAAAAGTATTAGTCCGGTCCACGGTCTTTTTCACGCGGTCTTCCTCCCGATCCGTTCCACCTTCGGTATTATGCAGCGTATTCCGATGAAATCCACTGGCAACCCGTTGGGCAACGGACGCTTCCGGCAACATGTCGCCTGCAATTTGAGCGACTGTAAACTGGTCGAACGGCAAGTCAGCGTTAAGTGAATTGATAACCCAATCTCGATATCGCCAGGCATGTGGCCGGCTTCGATCTTTTTCATATCCGTCACTGTCAGCGTAGCGCGCCAAATCCAGCCAATGCCGGCCCCATCTTTCCCCATAATGAGGAGATTTAAGAGCGCGATTCACCATATGCTGGTAGGCATCTATCCGTTGGTCATTTAGAAACTCTTCCACTTCAGCCGCAGTTGGCAGTAGGCCAAGCAAATCTAAATAAACTCTTCGAATCAGAGTACTACGTGAGGCAAGTCCTGAGGGCGTGATACCTTCTGATTCGAGGCGGGCAAGAACAAACTGGTCAATTGGATTCTTAATCCAATCTTCCGCTTTTACTTTTGGAGGCTCTGATTTGGTAAGAGGCTGGAAAGCCCAGTGATCGGATGTGATAGCAATATCTGCCGTATCAGGCCACTCGGCACCCTGAGCGATCCACTTCTGGATTAACCCGATCTGCTCCTCGGTAAGCGGAGTTCCTTCACCTTCCGGAGGCATACGTCCCAAATCTTCGTCAGCGTCTTTAATCAGCGTTAATAACATACCTGCTTGAACGTTACCAGCAACGAATGCTTTACCATTGTCTCCTCCCGCAAACGCTCTTGCCCGATTATCCAAACGCAAGCCCCCCTCCTGAGCATCCTTGCCATGACATGAATAACAACTAGCCCGTAAAATCGGCTGAATATTCCTTACGAAATCTATTTTCTGCTCCTCTCCTGTCTGCGTGTCCTTTTCTTGCTGCGCCCAAAGCGGACATGCAGAAAGAACCCAAAAATAGAAGCTAAACAAAACCAGGAGGCGTTTCATATACGTTTATCCGTGTGATCAAAACAG
>PAJC01000138.1 GCA_002705165.1 Planctomycetaceae bacterium
AATTCCACCAATGTCATTTCGTTCGGACATCCAGGCGGCAACCGCCTGTTCCCATTTGATGGAATTACACTCGGCTATCATTCCTTGACACATCACGGACAACGGCCCGAACTTGTCAAAGAGTTGGCCATTATCGAAACGTTTTACATTCAACAACTGGCTCGGTTTCTACAAAGCCTCAAAGATACCCCCGATAGCAACGGACAATCTTTACTGGAATCGACCATCGTGTTATTCGGCAGTGGTATGGGCAATGCTAGCACTCATTCAAGTCGTAATTTACCGATCATGCTGGCTGGTGGTGGCTTACGGCACGGTAGCCACTACCAATTCAAAAGAACCGGATACGATGGCCGTCCTTTATCTGATCTTTTCGTCACCATCCTCCAGCGACTCGGAGTGGAAAAAGACCAGTTTGCCACAAGCACTGGCGATTTGAACGACCTGCTGATATGACGATACGCGTATTCCTTTCCGTGATTTTCATTCTGCTACTAAGCTGTCAGGCCCGTGCATTCGATCCCGAGCAGACAAGAGTTCAGTCGTTTCTTTCTTCGCATTGCCTTCGGTGTCACGGCTTAAAAAGCCAAAAAGCGGATCGCCGTTTTGACCAACTCGACTTTACCAAGATCCGCCTGACAGACGCGGGGCTTCTACAGGATATTCTGGACCAACTCAATCTCGGGGCGATGCCACCGGAAGGGGAGGCTCAACCGGATGCCAACGAAATCAAACAGGCTGTTTCATTCCTTAATTCCTTTTTAAACCGATTAGGAGAAGAAAGCCAAACCTCTTCCGGCAACGTCATTCTCCGACGGCTTAACCGTAACGAGTATCGAAACACGATCCGTGATTTATTTGACTTGGAAATGACAGACTTCGATCCGACAGTCACCTTCCCCGCCGACAGCGCCACCGAAGGCTTCGACAATGTAGGCGAAGGCCTCGTTACTTCGGATTATCTCTTGCAAAACTATTTAGATGCCGCGCGAAAAGTGGCCGACAAGGTCGTACGCCCAGGACCACGGCCCGAAATCGTCCACTACGGTATCGGTGGCCAGTTCACTTCGGATTTCATCTCAGCTAACCCAAATGCCGACAAAGATGGGAGGATAGAATCCCGGCGACTGTTTGTGAAATTCCGGCAACCGCTTCAGCTACCCGAACTTAGCCGCAGTGGAGTGCCGGCGGATGGCGAATATGCGATACGATTTTCTGCGTCTGCGGTAAGAAGGCAATCTCGCTATAAAGATGAGGACTTACGTTACGATTCGAGCCAACCGATGCGACTGTCTATCTCCATTCAGTCTCGCGAACTAGGGCCGACCTCTCAAAGAATCGTCGGTGAATATGAAATCCCTGATGATCGACCAGTCGATATTGAACACCGTCTTTGGCTACAAAAGGGTTTTTCCTTTGCCGTACACTGGGCGAATGGTCCGGAGGGTTCCTTTAAACGCATCATGCGTAAGGTCCTCCCTAAATATAATCCCGATGCGTTATTACTGGCCCGCAATCCCCCGGAGATGTATGTTGGCTCCGGCCCCGAACTCCATGTCAACTCGCTGGAAATCGAAGGCCCTTTCTTTAAGGAATGGCCGCCGAAAGGATTTTCCCGATACTTCCCAACACCGCCTGAGTCACCCGGATTGAATTATCTCGACGAGTCGTTATTAAGGCTCGCCTCCCAAGCTTTTCGCCGTCCTGTCGAGCACGAGGAGATCAAACCCTATATGACATTGGCGCGTCACCACTATCTGAAGCACGGGGAGTACTGGGCCGCGGCTAGGTACGGAATACAGGCTTTATTAACGTCCCCTCATTTCCTCTATCTGGTAGAACTGGAAAGCCCCGCTGTTGCAAGTGTCCCCGTTGACCTCACGCTTACACAGCATGAATTCGCTACGCGGCTTTCGTACTTTCTATGGAGTTCAATGCCGGACGAAAAGCTGCGCAACGCAGCGGACCAACGCACACTAAACAACCCCAAAGTGATCGAATCTCATGTCGAAAGGATGTTGCTAAATGAGAAGGCTTTTGCGTTTGTTGACAACTTCACCGGCCAGTGGCTAAACCTACGGAACTTAGGAACCATGCCTCCTGACCCTGAGAAAAACAGAGAGTACTACGTAAATAACCTGGAGGCGGCGATGCGACGGGAAACACAGATGTACTTTTTTTATATTCTGCAACAAAACCGCAGCATCCTGGAATTCATCGACTCAGACTATACCTTTCTGAACTCGGCTTTAGCAAATCACTATGAGATCCCGATCAAACAAAGTAATGCTTTTATAAAAACCTCTTTTCCAGAATCGTCCGTACGAGGCGGTCTGCTCGGACACGGCAGCATCCTTACTTCCACGTCCAACGGCGTTGAAACACTCCCGGTGACGCGAGGCATCTGGGTATTGGAGAATTTGCTTGGGATCCATCCTAACCCTCCCCCCCCAGACATAGAGCCCTTGGAGCCCGACACCCGTGGTGTCACCACGATTCGGGAAATGATGGAGAAGCATCGCAAGATACCGACATGCTATGAATGTCATCGTAAGATAGATCCCTTCGGCCTGGCGTTGGAAAACTACGACCACCTGGGCACATGGCGTGATAGCTATAGCAAAGGCTTATCCATCGATTCTTCGGTTCAATTATCTGAAGGGACGACCTTGAAAGGGCCGACAGGTATTAAGGAATATATTTTGGCTCGACCAGAGCAATTCACACGCTGTCTAACTGAAAAACTGCTGGTTTATGCACTTGGACGACGGTTAACCGTTGCGGATAGAACCGATATCAATCACGTCGTTGCCGAATTACCAAAACACGACTATGGCTTTCGACAACTTATCCACTTGATCGTTGCCAGCAAGGCGTTTAACAGTAAATGAGATTCGTTTTAACCACATTCCTGCTTCATTTCATTTCGGGAGGGCTTTGTGCCGACAGTCCTCCGAACGTAATTCTCATCCTCTCCAGCGACGTACCTCGTCAGGCCATTGGTGGGTATGGAACAGCAACGCAAACACCCAATATTGACCGGCTGACGAAACAAGGTATTCGATACCAAATCGCTTGGTCTATGCCCACTTTCGTGTTGTCACAACGGACTTTATTATCCGGACGGTATGCAACAGCAGGCAACAGCACAACAGACACTCCAACTTCTATTCCGGGCAAGGCTAAGAAATCACAATCGTCGAAACCGACCATTGCCACTCTTTTAAGAAAATCCGGATACTTAACCCTAGCAGCGGGGAAGTGGGCTGCCGACGGGGTGACTCCATTACAAACATCCTTAACCGCAAATGGCTTCGAGAAACATTGCGTTGTGGAAAGTGATCACCAGAGCCATGCTGAAAATCAACGAATCCTAGTCAACGGCGAAATCCGCTCAGTACCAAATGCGAGCGAGGCCATCAACACTTTCCTCGCCGACTTGCTCAGCAAACCCACGAACCAGCCATTCTTTCTCTATTACCCAATCCTCTCACTCCAAGCCGAAACCATGAAAGAGGGGCGCCCCCAACCATCGGCCAGCCAATTAGATCGTGCCCGCCATGTTGACCGTACTCTAGGTAAGTTAATTCATTCTCTCGAACAGAGTGGACGAACCAAGAATACGCTTTTAATTTTTACTTCGATTCAGGGAGCACCGGCGAAGGTCAACCCATCGTCACCCAAGGGAACGAAGGAAACGATCCTAGCTACTGATTCGGCGGTTCGTGTCCCGTTTATCGTTCAGGCACCTTTTCTGAATCAAGGTGGTCGCGAGACACACGATTTAGTTGATTTCACAGATCTGGCACCCACCATCTTAGAAGTTACTCTCACAGCAAAGCCTCAAACCCTGGAGTTAGATGGTCGCTCATTTGTGCCCAGTCTCAAAGGAGTTGAGGATCCATTTGAAAAACGCAATTGGATCTACGCTACGTTTGGTAATGTCCGCATGATTCGAGATTGGCAACATTTCCTCGATAGCGATAATAATTTTCACGACCTTACCAAAGATCCATTCCAAAAAGAGCCCGTCAGTCCTCTCGACAAACAGGCCCCTGGACGCAAGCAACGGCTGGAACTGCTTCTGGAACGTTTGGGACGTGAACTGAATAGGTAAATGGAATACCTACCGGCCCTTAGGATCTAGTTTTGTGAAGGTCCAGCGAGTGGCTTCCGGGGCATCTGCCTAACCTCAAGAGAGTAGGGAACACCCTGTAGTAATTTTCGATCGCCAACGGTGCGATAAAACCCGGCGACAGAATCTTCAATGCTTGGCACTCGTGTTGCACAGAAGACACTCACGTACCAAATCCCCGGTGACAGCCTACGGACAAGGGACTTGTTTCCCTGACCACCGACAGCCCTATGCAAAGCATTGTCTCGAAACGCGATCGAATCTTTGGATAAATAGAGGTGCAGGTTAGCCGATTGGTCACCACTCAAATCGATCACTATACGATCTTGGTTACCGGCCAGGTCTGGAGGCACGCTCAAGGTGAAATGGTGATATTGCCCCCCACCGATACGCGTAAATTCCGGATCGTCATCTGAGGAGAACTTATCCATTACTCTTTTCTTATCCCATTCGAGCACGCCTTTAATTTGCGGCTTCCCAACTCCAGCCATTGCATAAAGGAAAGACGACTCCGTGAGCCGCAATTTATCACCACTCGCACTTCCTTCCGGATGACAGCCAATATTGACAACACGCCCCAGTTCCGGGGATTTTTTATATGCCCAAATTGCCGCTCCACCGTCCACTTTATGTCCCGGATGATCATAGAAAGCGAGGATCTCAACATCTTCCATTGAGCCGGCGACCGCTTCCCGAGACAACCAATTACCGTTGTTGTGGTAAATATCGGCGACGCGGTTTTCCGCCCCGAACTGCCGATAGTGTAATAACGGGGAGTTCTTAGGCAAAACGTGTCCCACGCGAACGTTCTTCATTCCCGTATTCAACGCGTTATAGGGAAAAATATTTAAATAGCTTGGCCGAGGCTGAGACTGCGTGTCAACGTTACGACCACTAAAAAACGACCCGGCACAGGAACCGCAGTAGCTACCGCCGCCCGAATAAAACTCCCGGATTCGTTTCAATCCGGCCATGGTCAGCGATTCTCCATGACGTGTCGCGCCGCCACCATTGACATAAAGCATCTTAAATCGAGGCTGACCGTCGGGGAACAAAAGAACACCGTTCGTATCATATTCGGAACTGGACATCAACTCATTTTGCTTTCGTTGGTCTGAACCGGCGTAGTATTCATAGGACAGCCCAAGCGACTCCGCCGCATGCAAGATTTTACGGCTAGTCAGATACTTGCCACTATCCATAAAAATGTCCTTATAGAAGCCGTCATAACGTTCTTCTTCTTTGATGGCATTAAAATCGTCGGAGCGAAGTTTCGAATCACAGGCACGCTGAACCAGCAGGCGGAAGTTTTCACGTGGTCGCGTCGTCCTGTTAGTCTGTGTTAACAACATACCAATCAGGTCGCGGGAGGGGTCGCCGAATACATAAGTCCCGTCCGAACCGGTGTGGGAGAAAAGACCTCGCTTCTCCGACACTTTCAGACCAAGCCCGTAAGTTTTGGCGGCCGCAATATATTCGACCTGAGGCGTAGTCATCTCATCAACGGCCGTTTTAGACAAGATCCGATTTCCGTTAAACGTACCGCCGTTCAACAGCATTTGATAAAACTTTGCATAATCTCTGGCCGAACTCACCATACCACCTGAACCTCTGGGAAAAGGCCAGTCAGGGCCATCATGAGGTTGCCAGCCAGCCTTCCACGTCCCGCTCTCTTCTCTCACAAACACTGTCGACATCCGGTTATTGTCGGCATCGCTCTCATGATTACAACTGTCCGACATGCCTAATGGCACGTAGATCCTGGTGCGAAGATGTTCCTTATAGGACCCGGTCAAATGTTCAATCATGCCGGCAAGAATGTTATAGCCGGCATTGTTGTAGGAATACTTCTCTCCAGGCTTTTCTATCAAAGNGCTTTCCGANAACCGATTTACTTCNGCCACCAAACGGTTTGGATATTTCGCCGGGNTGGTCGGCAAAAGTGGGGTAACAAACAATCGATCGATCGGTGAACCGCTTGTATGGGTTAGCAAGTGCCTTACATTCACAGCCTGCCACTGTTCGTTGGCGAAAGCCGGCAGGTAGGTACCNACCGGTNCATCCAGGTCAACCACCCCGTCGTCAACAAGAATCAAAATACCTGCGGCAGTTAACGCCTTACTGTTAGAAGCCATNCGAAAAAGGGTGTCCGTCTTCAGAGGCTTCTGACGTTTNATGTCGCTGTAACCTAATGCCTCGTGCAGAAGAATCTTTCCACGACGCGCGACCAGNATCACTGCTCCCGGTATTTCNTCCTCGTCAACAGCATCACGAATAATCGAAACCGCATCGATCAGTGACTNTTCATGAACACCTACCGAGTTGGCATCACCATAAATAAGACGCTGATGTCCTTGCAGGGGCTTGCCCAGCGATGTTCCATCGAAAACAAAAGCGGAAATGAAACACACGGCAGCAATCAAAAAGCACTTCATGTGGCGAACCTCTCAAAGAGTCGGGAACTGATAACACCCGTTTTTAGCATGTCCACCCGCTCTGGACAAAATCCAAACCCTTGGGATCCTGGAAAACATCACCTTACTNTTGNAGGNGGCGGCCCANTCACTCTTTGCTCTTCATCACCCCGCATGCTAAAAAGANGACTTATTGGTCTGGGACGCCCTCGTTCACCAAAGCTGCGTGACCTACAACGTGACCTACAACGTGACCTACAAGTGGNACCGCCCTTTCATTCGCCGGAAAGAACAACACCCTATGAATAATCTTAACCGACGCTCTTTCGGAGCGACTGTCGTTAGCGGGATCACCGCTTCCACCGTCAAGGCAGAACCAGACAGTGAGCCTGCAGCCGTGGGTCCCGTCGTGGGCCATGTTTCCGTTTCGACCGCAAACATTTGGTANCGCCCAGGTCACGCGGGCACGTATGACTTGAGAATTCGGGAATCCGGACAAAAAGAAACAACGTTGCTTCATGCGAATTCAGATCCAAAGAATGACCTTTGCGTCATCTGGCGCATCAGCGACCTGAAAGCTGCTACGACCTATCATTATGAAATCCTGGAGTCGGGCACCGTCCTTCCCGGCAAGGGACCCCAATCCCTGACAACAGCGCCTCCGCATCAAGCCAAAGACAAAATCTCACTGGCATTTGGTTCCTGTGCCGAAAGCCGGCCGTTGGCCTTATGGAGCCAGATGGAAGAACACGACGTCGATGGGCTCGTCTTACTGGGAGATACACCTTACATTGACTCCACTGATCTCGCTATCCAAAGAAGGAAACATCGAGAGTTTCTGAGCGTGCCCGAACTGTCGAACTTCGCTCGCTGCCGTCCGGTTTGGGGTACGTGGGATGACCACGATTTTGGGAAAAATGATTCCGATGGCAAACTGGTCGGGAAAGAAAACTCCCGAAAAGCATTTACTGAATACCGCGCTCTGGCGTCGTANGGGGAAGACGAACAAGGAGTCTACACAAAATTCCGCCGAGCTGGCGTCGAGGTGTTTCTACTGGATACCCGTTGGTTTGCCCGCACGGANTCTTCTCCTGTCGACTCAGACAAGCCGAGCCTGCTTGGCAANCGACAATGGGAATGGCTANTAGACGGCTTACAGCGGTCCACAGCNCCCTTCAAGGTCATCGCCTGCGGAATGATCTGGGACAACAAACGCAACACCGAATCAGACGACTGGTCCACCTACTCACACGAACGCGACGCTTTGTTCCAATTTATTGGCAAGGAGGAAATTAGTGGTGTCGTCCTGATCGGCGGCGATATACACTGCTCACGCTGGCTGCAATACAAAACGGAAGAAAGTGTTGGCTATGCAATCCGGCAGTTTATTGTCTCTCCAATTCACGCGAGGGTCATACCAACACTCAATATTCCGCATCCCGATCTTATTAAGGGTGCCGCAATGCCGAATGTGTGGCTACGCCTAGACGTCGACACCACCGGCTCCGACCCNTCACTGCACGCCCATTGGGTGCAGATGAACGGCCGGCAGATGTGGGACGTAAAGCTTACAGGATCGGAACTGAGGAAAAGTTAGCACAGACTCTCCGGACCTTACCGCATAAGGTTGCCCNAGGACNGTACCCTCCCCTATAATTCCCATGGGATTAAGGAGAAGATCAGCCAATGAAAAACAAACGTCTCGCGGCAGTATACGTACTCCCTTTTGGTTTTCTGATTTCACGCGCGTTGATAGATGGAGAAACTCCACTTGAACGCCTAGCACTTGTGGCGGTCGTAATCTTCGTCGCACTTGCCCTGTATCCTCTTAGCAAACGCCTCTATGAGCCGTTACAACGCTGGTTTTCCAAACAACGCCAGCACTGCCCGGAATGTAACTGCAATATGTCGGTCAAGTATCAGATTTGCCCTCACTGCAAACTACCACTTTAAACCGTCCTAACAGTTCCTCCCTGAAATGGAAAATGAAAGCGAACTACCTATAAACTGCTCGGACAACAGGGGATGAATGCCAACTCAGCCTTGCAAACGGGCAACATAGGATTGACAACGGCAGTATCCAAATCCATCCAACAAGCCTTAATATTGGAACAATCACTTACAAGTTCCCTCATACGCCGCAGCGCATGCTGTCAAGAAACCGAGCAAATATGGCTTTAGAACAAATCAATCTCCCTGATGATCTTAGCACTATCAGCCAAACAGCAACTTCTTTGCAACTGATTAAGTTAGCAGATAATCGAAGCGACATTTTCGTAAAGAGTTCTCAGCCTGCAATCCACAACTATGTTCCCTGTGATTTTCACCTGGTGGATCAGGCTCTGACTTGGATCCTAGATAACTACCTGCTAACTGGCAATCGTTTCTGTGAACTCGGAAGTGGAATGGGCGTAGCCGCTTTATTAGCGTCTAATCACAGGATGGAGTCGGTAGGCATCGAGATAGAACCTACCTTAGTGGAGGAGTCTTGCCTTCTGGCACGCGAGCTCGTTTTACCGACCCGTTTCTATTGTGGTAGTTTCGTTCCACGCAACGTTGCAAATATTCTCGAACTATCGCAAGGAATCGAGCACGTCGTGACCGACGAGGGGGACGTCTACGACGACATCGGCTTGGCCCCTTCCGAATTCGATCTATTCTTTGCTTTCCCCTGGCCAGGTGAGCATCACTTCTTTGAATCCATTTTCCAGCAATGCGCGGCTGACGGGGCCTGCTTGTTGACCTATCAGGGCCGTGACGGATTAAATCTTGTCCGCAAAATCTGACTTAGCAACTGGGCTTCTGATACAGTAGCTTTTCCGTCGTTGCGACGATTCAACGACGCCTCATTGAAGAGCAGAATGCCTAATGCTTGAGCAAGGTGATAAGGCGCCACAAACGACTTGCTTCAGGATTAAAAATTTTAAAGCTCTTATACTCAGTTCAATTCTTGCCTTCCGCTTAAATCGTTACGAGCTGATGACATTTGGCACGTCGTTTGCACCATGAGCCATAAGTCGTACTGCGACTAACCTATAAGCAAGTCTCTGATCGAGGGGGTCATTCGGCGCTACATAATGGCCCCCTTGTCAGAGACTATTGGTAAGAACAGATTAACTTCTTGAGATATCAGATGTTTCAATATTATCAATCGAGTGACGTATCAGCAGCGTATTTGCGAAGCGTCCAGATCCTTCAAGACAAATGCAGATTAGGCTTCAAGCTAACCTCGCAGTCAATTGGGGATGACTTCTACGTTATTATCCTGTCGCCTCATCGCAAGTCACACCGGAATGGGTTTCTGAGCGGTATCTGTCGTGACTCAAATCATTTAAAGTCAAAGGTACGCGGTTCGTTTTACAAATCAAGTTCGAGCATCAACCTAGAGTTCTTCGTGATAAATCACGCTGGCCTAGTGACCTGGAACAAAGTAAAGCTAGACCTCGAACTCCTAACTCTTACCGCAGATCGTTGCTGCTTCAATTAATAAAACACGATCAAAGACGCTTAGAACCCTGTTCGCCATCACTGCGACGTTTCTTTGGTGGATCCAAGACCAGATCAATTAAATACCAAACTACTATCAGGAAGGATACCCGCGCTTCTACCGTAGTGCGCCAAGGTTTGATGGACTTCCCCAGGCTGATACGCGAAATTGTGCAATTCACTTCTTTTGGTGCCGCCGGAAAGCACAAGGACCGAGTCATATTCGAGTTGAACAGCCCCAAAAATATCTGTTTCCATCATATCTCCGATAACAACTGTTTCTCTCGTACTAAGACTTAGGTCCTTTCTTACCATTCGCATCATGATCGGATTCGGCTTACCGAGGCTAAACGCCTTTCTTCCCGTTGTGGCTTCTATCATAGCTGTCATGGCACCGCATCCTGGTCGCATGCCTGTAGGGGTGGGGCAACTAAGATCCGGATTCGTTGAGATCAATTTGGCCCCAGCATTGACTAGATCGACAGCTTTTTCAACCAATTCAAGATTAAAGGTTCTTCCCTCTCCAATGATCACAAAGTCCGGAGACTGGTCATTAATCGCAATTCCCGATTTGTGTAACGCCGTTAGCAGGCCCCCTTCCCCAATGATAAATGCCGTAGCCTTTGCGTTGTGGCTTGCTAGATAGCGGGCTGTCGCCATGGCGCATGTGAAGACATGTTGCTCTTCTACGCTGATACCAAGTCTTTCTAATTTGGAGACTACATCCAGTCGAGTGCGTTGGCTATTGTTGGTCATAAATCGGAAAGGGATATCTTTCTTTATCAGTTGGTTAATGAATTTGTCTGAACCGGGGATCAATTCACCACCACGATAAACGACACCATCCATATCAATGAGATAACCTATCATTACTGTCTCCCGCTTGAACTTACTCACCTATCATTTCGACCCTATTCAAAAAAAGTGGCCACCCAAGTCATTCAACGTTGTTAGCGATATCGGTTAGAGATAATCATGGGTAGCCACTTGGCCTGAGCCACAGGCTTCTAGGAAACGATGTTAGCCTGCGAAGAATTCAAAACATGGTCAGGTAAACCCGGCTCTGCCACAACTCCCTTGCTCTCTCCTTCCCCGATTTAACTCCGTAGTCTGTTTGCTAGGTAAATGAAGCTGAGTCATTTTATTTGCCCTCCAGTAATTACGGGTTTGTTTGTTGCTGCTTATTGATATATGCAAGCCCCGTACCAAAGTGGTGATGCAATCGAAAAAAACCCATAGTCGTTACAAGCCGCGGCAGAGCACCCGAGAATCACAGGCTTAGAATCCCTAGATATTTGTTTTTCTGTTTAAGCCAGCCGCTTGGCGAATTCAATTCCGCCCACCAAGATGCTACCTACTTACGCACGATTGCATTGAATGAAGGCATCTCTAATTTCTTCTCCTGAAATGACTAAATTTATCAATGGTCCATGGTGTGCGAATTGCAATCTTCACGCCAAAATATATAGGAATCTGAACCAATCAACTAAGCAAAGTCAAAGCCGTGAATGCCAACCTGCTCAAGATCAAAACTTTATTAGCACCACAAAGAGAAAGACTCCTTAACCATCCGATGTACGCGGTAATAACAGAACCAGTACACGTTAGAACTTTCATGACTCAGCACGTTTTTGCAGTCTGGGACTTCATGTCATTACTGAAGTCGTT
>PAJC01000139.1 GCA_002705165.1 Planctomycetaceae bacterium
TCCTGCACCAACTCAACCATCAAAAACGACTACAGCTGGTCCGTTACAGATACAAGAGTCCGCGGGTGCGAAAAGCACTCCGCCGGCGTTTCTGATTGGCCAGGACACGACGGGGGAATCTCAAACCGATGAAGTGCCTCAGAACGCCGACGAATTGCCTGCCCCGCAACTACCTCAGCAAGGTGTTGTAGATCCATTGGCTGGAGCAGGGGGTGCTGCGATTCAAATCGCACCGATGCTCGATCCCAAAAACTGCGGGACACCCGATTGTGAAAAGGCAGCGACGCTGATTAGCGCCAAACCGCTCAGTGAAATCTCGCTGGATATTTCTCCAAGTTTCAAACCAAATCTGGATCAGAAACCCCCTAAGCTCCAACAGGAAGTGCGGCAGTGGCGAAATCGAAGTGGTCAGGTTTTGGCAGAGGGGCAACTCGCAGATTATGCCTATAGCAGCGTACATATCAAAGGCAGTAACGGTGAATTGACTGCACTACCAATCATCGAGTTGAGTATCGATGATGTTTGTTATATTGCCGACGCCTGGGGATTCCCCAAGCAATGTCGCATAGACAACAGTCCTTATGAACAAAGAGCATGGGAGTCGCTCGATTTCCACTGGCGTGCCTCAGCGGTTGCACACAAACCCGTCTACTTTGAAGATGCTCAGCTAGAACGACATGGACATACCCTTGGGCCATGGTTACAACCAATGCGTTCTGGAGCTCACTTTTTCACTAACATTGCCATCCTGCCTTATCACATGGGGATCCATCCATGGAATGAGTGTCAGTATACTCTTGGCTACCATAGACCGGGAAGTATTGCCCCGCGAGTGAAACCCGCATTTCCAATCAGCAAAAAGGCTGCCTTGATTCAGGCAGGCTCCGTCCTGGGAGGAGTATTTATTATCCCTTAAAAGGACCTACTAAAATAAAAACTCGCGTTCCATCGCAGAGATCATCAGGGTGTCCTCAACGGGTCAATAACCGCTTTGATGAAGCGACTGGGAGCGATTGGCTGAGGCGTTACGATTCTAAATCGTAACGCCTCACTTCCATTAAGGAACTGGACATGACAGCTTTTAATCGCCAGCAGAGTCGCCAAGTTGACCACCTGGCCACTGAACAATTTGGGATTAGCGGACTAACACTAATGGAAAATGCAGGTCGAGCTTGCAGCGATGTGCTGGAAGCTCAAAACTTCGACTCCGTTATCCTGCTTTGCGGTAAAGGTAATAATGCCGGTGATGGATTTGTAATTGCCCGCCAATTGATAACTCGCGAAATACCTGTCACTACCATCCTTCTGGTTGCTCCAGCAACTTTAACTGGAGACGCCAAAGTCAATTTCGATATCCTCACAAAACTCCTCTCGGCCGAATCTTTAGCGAAGGAGCAATCCTCTTCAATACTCTTTGCTGACACTAAAAACATTGCGGCAATGCTCGATGGAATGCAGATCTCGGAGAGAGGTGCCATCGTGGACTGCCTGACTGGAACAGGGGGGTACGACGCCCCTCGAACTCCCTTTGATCAGGGAATCATCTGGGCGAACAAGCAACCCGGCAGCCGGATCGCTATCGATATTCCCTCAGGACTAGACTGTAATACCGGCCAGGCTTCGGAACCAACCTTTCTGGCTGACCAGACTCTAACAATGGTCGCGACCAAGACTGGTTTTACAAAGGAAGGAGCCAAACGTTATACCGGCAATGTGATTGTGCTTGATATCGGTATACCGCTGTCGGCCATCCAGCAATAACCTTCACTATTCAGAGGAAGGAATCGGCGGATCAAAATCGAATTCCCGCCATTTCATTGCGCGTCGCATAGGTTCGATACGGAGNACNACCTGACCATCCTGGAACAAACGCACCGTACCGTTCGACTCACTAACGACGACTGAAATCGCTTTCGTGACTTTTGATATTGAAGCAGCAGCCCAGTGTCTGGCTCCTAGCCCTTTTGACAAAGTTAAACTTGTCGCATTGACCTGAATGATCTGACAAGATCGTTCAATAACGCCATCACTGCTAATNATCATCGCTCCATCAAGCAAAGCGATTTCTTTAACCGCATCCCGTGTTCGAGCATCTTTNAGATTACGGTCGTCTTTCTTATANCCACGAACNGGGTCAAACCCTGCNGGTTTGCAATACTCTAGTACATTACGAGCATCGCCTACGACAAACAAAGTACCAACCGGCTTTCCTTCACGACCTTCGAATCCTATTTCCACTGCCAGGTCCACTACGGACTTTAATGTCTCGAGTGGTACACGTGTCTCTAACTTNCGCAAATCTTTGGCCGTCAATTTACCCAGATGTTCATCCAGCCGAATTAGCGAAATACTATCATGCATATCACTATGNAAACCAGAGTATACGGCAACCACCTGAGACCCTGCTTCCAGAATATCGTTAGCCACGCAATCCAATAAGGCGGTTTCCATCAATTCCTGCACCGGAATATCATCTGCCTCAAGAAGCACTGGCGTAAGACCATGCTCTTCAGCACCCTCTAGATATTTGGCTACCTGAGCAACACACAAGATTAGATGATGACGTCCCGCTTTTCTCAGAGCGGCCCAATCTGTGGTGGAGTCCAACACCAGCAACAACGCATCAGCGGCAGTCGCCTGCCGCAACTTGGCCGCCTGTTTATAAAGTGTTGCGAATGGTTCTCGAAACTTGCTAGGCACGATATTCCGTAATATCTAACTGATTATGACGTGGGAGGCTCCCCCGTCAGGGTGGGCTAATATTGCTAAAAAATAGTACGACGACGTGAATAGTACGGACTGAGAGTTTTTTCAGCAATGGCAGTTAAACCAGAATTCCCATCTGTTCTACCNGATGGTGCGATTAGCGTATTAAATTACGAGGATGCAAGGCATCAATAAAAGACTCGCGACCATCATGTACAACCTCAGGTGATTTNCCTTCCAAGCCAGCAAGCCAGGTTTCAGGATCTTCACCCCAATCTTCACCTGTCAGATTACGTAATCCCTGAATACCAGCATATTGCACAGCCGGCTGACGACTTTCTAAGGCTCTCTTCAANTCTTCAAATACATCCTGTCCCTGGAAATTCCCCAAAGCTCTCAATGCGGCTGATTGCACATCCGTATCCTCATCACTTCGCACTGCTTTCAACAAAGATTTCTTAGCCGTCTGGCTAGGACGTGCGCCCCAGGCCTTACAGGCAACAATCCGTATATCAGGATCATTATCTTCCATGGCGGTCGTTAAGCCAGTTTCCGATTCAACAACATGGAGGTGAGATAGAGTGCGCACCAGTTCCCTGCGTACGACAGGAACCTGCTCCTCTTTGATTTGTGTGGACAAGGCGATCGCATGACGTCGCTGCTCATCTATCGGCATCGAATTGGCATCCTCTCGCAATTCCCCCAGGAACGTTTCTTTTTCGTGCCAGGTAGTCATATAACGATCATCATCACGCCATTCCGACCAGGCGCGGTCATTTACCCAATTCCAGTTCACNATCGGACGGCTTTTACATCCAATTAACTGCACAAAAGTGCCAAATAGTAACACAANTAAAACACGTCTTGAACTCATACTGATAAATAACCCTACGTTTAACGGATGTCTGCCCGCGAGGAAGTACTGGACAAATGTAACAAAACTCTGAAAATCAGGTCAACCCGAACCCCTCCGGGATATTGTCTAATGTCGTCCTAGTTTCCATACTAGGCAAATGACTGATTACCACTGGTTAACTTCAGAGGAAGCCCTACAAGCAATAGCCGAAGCCTGCGCGGAGACCGAAGGATCACATATTTCTGTCAAAGATCTTATGAGAATACGGAAACGTTTTTCACCTGAGAAGGCACAACAAATCGCCAGTCAGTTTAAGCTTCGCCAACGGGCAGTTACACGATTTCCACGAGCGGCGGAAATGCTCTTTACCGACCGAAGTCTGAAGCAAGCGACCGATGCAGCTATCGCTCAGTTCAAAGCAAAGCTCATCCGTGAGCTAGACTCTGACGTGCAGCACGTGACGGATTTGTGTTGTGGAATGGGGGGAGACCTGCA
Source organism: Planctomycetaceae bacterium (assembly GCA_002705165.1). Classification (GTDB taxonomy): domain Bacteria; phylum Planctomycetota; class Planctomycetia; order Pirellulales; family Pirellulaceae; genus UBA721. Next base: position 4,058 of record PAJC01000139.1, read on the forward strand.
GGCCCTTGCAAATCATTTCTCCGTGACAGGAGTTGACCAGGATCCTGAAATATGTGCAATCGCTCAACACAACGCGTCACTCCACAGTCAATCCACCGTTGAAACGATTGTTGAAGATGTAGCTCAACTACAACTGAAGACAGACTGGGTACACATTGATCCGGATCGACGACACGATGGACGGAGGCACACTGACATCAACGCGTTACAACCGGGNATCGAAACGCTACAGCAATTAATCGATCAAGTAGGGAGCACCCTCCGGGGNGTCTCTATCAAGCTTGCGCCAGCCAGTACCATTCCANAAATNTGGCATGCCCGGTGCCAGCTTTTTTGGNTTCAATCTCGNAATGAATGCCGTCAACAACTTGCCGTATTTACAACNAAGAATATGAGATGGAACNATCGGACNGCATTAGCTATCGACAAAGACGGNACTNGCANATGGGAATATACNNCGTCAAACACTGAGTTATTGGACAGTGGCGAAGTACCACTCAAAGGCTCGGCTGACAGATTNCTGTATGAACCCAAACCGGCGATTCTAGCCGGCCAATTGGCTCCTTCGTGGGCTGCCAGCCATCACTTGCAATACATCCATTCCGGTGTCGCATATTTCACTTCAGACTTTTCCCGCGAAGTCGCTGGAGGCACTTGTTATGAAATNCTAGAAGAGCTCCCTTTCGACCTTAAGCAAATAAAACGTNACCTTAAAAAANATGATATCGGCCGGCTCGAAATNAAAAAACGGGGTATCGANTTGACTCCAGAACAGCTNAGAAAAGACCTCAAGCCTAAAGGCAATAATGGAGCTACACTCATCATCGCGGGTAACCCACGTTCCAAAAATCCTACCACCGCCTATATTGCAAATTGCCGTACACAATTTACGTAACCTGCATAACCGGTTTACCAACCTACGGAATCAAGATTCTCTCAACATTCCGCTCCGAGCGATTTGCGAGCNTGGTCCTACAGAATGGTACTTTTGTCTGTAGTTTTTTTGCCTGCGTGGAGTTAATCATGAAGTGGATCCTTAAGCGGCTCGTTTACTTGGCGATGTTTGGCGGTGTCCTNTTTATACCGTTGGTAATTCTAACCGGTGGAACGGGGGAAACATCCCCNTCCAGTGCTGATTCAGGCNTCCTGGNTTCGATCAGTAAATGGTTTGAAGANTCCGGCAATTCGATCCGTTCCTTGCTCNGTGACGACAAGACTGAAGTTGCNACGATTACAGANGTAGCAAAGACNACCCCGGACCCNGANGGCCTGTCACCTCATTTGGATGGAGGCGTCTTTTACGGTATCGAACAAATCCTCAACTTCGAAACTACTCCTCNGGANATTACTNATCGTTGGGCNCGAATATCATTCCATGTCAATTACAACGGATTNCATAGNTACCGGGTTCCAGTCGTGACNGGCGAGGAAAGAGACGACCTGGCCGGTTCTTTAACGTATCTATTTAATGAGCATGAACAGCTGCAACGTATCGAATTCTTGGGATACACGCAGGACGCATCCACGTTGATCAANGTCATGACAAAAAAATTCCGCATGACTCAACGGCCAAGCGTATTGGAAGCACTCTACGTCAAAAGCCTAAACAAGCTTCCTGTCAGTGCCTTAAGAATCACTCGACCTGCCGTCGTCAATACATCAACCGTACCACCCTTACTGGAAATTCGATTCGAATTGAACAANGTCCGCTTAGGNGCGATATTGAGCAATTCTTTTCGCCAACTGCTAGCGGCAGACAAAAGTGCCCCNCAAATCTAATTGTCTTTACTAACCCNACACTTCTCATGACAATTCTNATTTTTCGCCAGAACCAACTCTCCTTTAAATTTNAATTGCATTATAATTNAAAGGCAGAAAACGATCATTTTGAGCTTGTCCTTGAGGCTTCTCAAAATGTCTGCAGGGCAAGAGGCCCGTATAATTCAGAAACGGACGTCACAATTGACGTGATTTGACAGTTGTCGTCACTTTGTCGACAGGTTTTCCACCATCGCCCAAACAACTTTTCGCTGGGCGAACTTGCTGTATTTACCGTCATTCGAGGGCTATTTTGCTCTTTGTTTTTAAAACACTTTGAATCGAGTGCTAGCAGTATTACAATCGGTTCCCACTTATCAATCAGCAGGAATGCTAACTTGCCGAATTGTGAGTAACGGAAGATTGAAAAGAGCCACTATCGGTCTCCTGATAACACTCGAATTCACATAAATTCGGCAATTACGCGTACTTCAGCATTGCTAACGATCTCTCTGAACACAGTGGTCGATGGCATTAGAACCAAGAAGGTTTTAATGGAAGCTGAATAACGTATAAAGGAATATGAAAACGTGACCACGGATGAAATGACAATTATCTCGGCCATCAGGAATAGATTAGCCGATGAAATCGGGCGGGACAAATTCGATATCTGGTTTGATCATTCTGTAACCTGGGATCTCTCTGGGACAACTCTCTGCCTATGCGCTCCCAACAGTTTCAACGCGGAGCGACTAAAACGTGTTTATCAGTCCAAACTAAGAGACGTACTCTCTTTCCTTTCCCAAAGTCACCTGAATCTTTCATTTAAAGTTGCTGCCGAGCAACCGGCAGAACCTGCAAGTGCCGAAGTGACTACACAGCCCCCCCTTTCCTTTGCTCAGAAGGTCTCACTGACTCCGGCTACGCAAGTCATGCCAACACATCGCCCAAGTGCAGGCTTACCTAATCTGATTGTGGGGCAATCCAACCACATTGCCGTCAGTGCAGCCAAATCAATGCTCGATCGCCCCGGCACGATTTCACCACTATTCATTCACGGTCCCTCAGGAAGTGGAAAGTCCCATTTATTACAGGCTATCTGGAACAAGTTTCGTAGCCGAGTAAAAGCTGGACGGGCGGTTTACCTGACAGCCGAACAGTTCACGACTCACTTTTTAGAATCTCTGCAAGGTAACGGACTGCCTAGTTTCCGGCGGAAGCACCGAGACGTGGAAGTTCTGATCATTGACGATATCGAATTCTTCGTGGGTAAACAAGCGACGATGATCGAATTCCATTACACGGTCGACACGCTGATTCGCAGTGGTAAACAACTTGTCTTTTCGGCCAAGCTTTCCCCCACTGAGATTCATGGTCTCGGTACAGATCTGGTAGCTCGCATGGCTAGCGGACTGGTATGTAGAGTGGAAGCTCCGGACTTCAGTATGCGTCATGAAATCGCCCATCAATACTGCCAGTATCTGGGCATTGATGTCGATTCAGCTGTCATCAATATGCTCGTCGACCGTGTTTATCCGGATGCCCGACATATTCAGGGAGCGATTAACCGAATCGCTGTCTTACAGCAACTCACTGGTGAAAAACTTTCTTTTGAAGATGCCGATCTTCAACTGGCAGATCTATTCGATCGCCCCCGTCGTAACGTCCGTATTTCCGACATCGAAAATGCCGTTTGCGACGTCTTTGGAGTGGACCGCAAGCAATTAAAATCCATGGCTAAAGCTAAAAGCATCAGTCAGCCACGGATGCTGGCTATGTGGCTCGCACGGAAGTACACGCGAGCCGCTTATTCGGAGATTGGGGACTATTTTGGCAAACGAGCCCACAACACCGTCATATCGGCTCAGCAACGGGTCACAGACTGGATTGAAAACGATTCGTTGGTATCTATACCTCATGGCCAATGCCGCGTAACGGAAGCTCTGAGACGCTGTGAAGCTCAGTTTGGCACCTAAAAGCGATCAAACCGTTGATTGTCTCGAGGTTAGCTCAAATCCACCATCCCCCGGAACAGGCCTTTACAGAACGCAAGCTACTAAACCAGCTCTTGTAAAAACCCATGCTGTTGATTGAATCTCTACTCATGGAGCATTCGAAGAAGACAAAAAAGAGACCCCGCAGTTATTACTTACGAGGTCTCTTCATTTCCATATCTGGCAAAAGCTCATGGCTTAGGCAAACTTAGTCTTCCCTGGAATAGCGACTTTCGGAATCTCAACGTCACCCCACTGATAAACCGCAGGGGACAGATTCTTTTCCGAATCCAACATTTGATCCCAGGTAATTGTCTGTCCGGTATAGCACACTTCACGTCCCAAAATGGCCATGAGAGTACTCGTGCACATATAGTCTCCATTATTGATCGTTTCACCACTTCGAATAGCGGCAAACAATTCTTTGTGCTCCACATCATACATACTTGGCTTTGGACCACGATAACGGAAGGTTTCCTCACCACCAACTTCGATCGAATGACGCAAAATTTTGGCGGTACCTTTTGTTCCCATCACGTAGTCTTCAACATTATTCGAACAACCGGCTTGCTGACGTGTATAAGCATATGTTTTCACGCCATTTTCCCATTCGTAACAAACAGCAAAGTGGTCATAACCATGGCCCCATTGTTCGTCCACACGTTGCTGGCGTCCACCAAGGCCTGTGGCTTTTAATGGTGGCACGTCATCCATCAGCCACATGGCTTTATCAAGACTGTGAATGTGCTGTTCTACAATATGATCTCCGGACAACCAAGTGAAATACANCCAGTTACGAACCTGATATTCCATTTCGCTCCAGTCTGGTTTGCGACCACGATGCCATAACGTCCCGGTCAGGTAGTTTTCCTGAACCGAAGTAATATCACCAATCGCTCCACTTTTGATCTGTTCCATCACTGCCCGCACACCGTAGTCATAACGCCAGCAAAGTCCAGAAACGACGTTAAGATCCTTCTCTTTCGCAACACGAACAGCGTCCATGACCTGACGGACACCAACGGCATCAGTAGCCACAGGCTTCTCACAAAAGACATGCTTGTTCTGCTTAACAGCTTCTTCAATATGAGCAGGACGGAAGTGGGGAGGGGTACATAGAAGAACAACGTCGACATCGCCGGCCATCAGTTCTTTGTAACCGTCAAAACCTGTATAGCTGGTCTCCTCGGTCACAGCACATTTATCACCAATCTGACGTTCGAGAATATTTCGCGAATGCTCAAGACGATCACCAAACACATCTGCCATGGCCGTTAATCGGAGNTTATCTTCAGCACGCATTGCATTGACTGCAGCACCTGTACCTCGTCCACCACATCCTATCAGACCAATTTTAAGAATGTCTGACCCCTGGGCGTGAACAGCATTCGCAGCTGTAAATGTGGTAGCAACGGCACCGCCTACAGCAGCAGACGTTTTTAGAAAATCNCGGCGACTTTCATCTTTTTTACGCGTGGTGTCTTCTGACGGCATCCTACTCTCCTTTTAAATCAAACAGCTCTATTTAGCTGGCATTTTTGTTAATGCTTTATCTTAAATATCCAGCCTGTTAGATACAAGCAATCCTCTTATAACTCAATCATCTAAGCTGCTTCATATAATTGAGAAATTCATCTTCCAGTTGCGATAACCCGCTACCAAAAACTGAAATAAACATAGACAACCGGTGGTCTTCCGACACTTCGCTCAACGGAACATGAAGTCGTTGCATCTTTACAAAACTGCGATATTGCGCTGGTCGAGTTTTTTGCAGAAAATAATTGAGGGCCCAAGATTGAGCGTACGCAGCGCGTACGGTTTCACTCGACCGAAAAACTTCATCCGAGCCAAGTAGAGCCTTGAGCTCGAGTAGTTGACCGCTTTGCACCAAATACCGAAAGTACGTCAA
>PAJC01000140.1 GCA_002705165.1 Planctomycetaceae bacterium
ACAAAGAAGAAGATCGCCATCACGAAAATAATAGCACTCCATCCACAGAGGTAGATAAGACCCACGATAGCAGGTTCCATAAAGTCAACCACCTTCTGAATGCCACGACGCAATGAGAAGTCGCTGTCAACAGTAGGTGTTGTCTCAGACATAGTACCGCTTTCTAGGTGAAAATTTGGAATGGAGAGTTTCTGCGTCAGATTATTCGACAGGAACGTATCCCATGTCACTTACGATAGCTTGGCCCTCTTCACCCATAATCCAATCTAGATAGGTCTGGAGTGTAGTGTTGGGTTCGCCAGCGGTGTATATCATCAGTGGTCGGGCAATCGGATAACTGCCGTTAATTACATTCTCAGCTGTCGGAGCAACCGCAGCCTCATCATCCGCCGTTTTGACTTTCAGCATTTTGACGTTGTCAGTAGCGTAGCCCATTCCCGAGTAGCCAATAGCAGATGCCGTCTTCTCGACCATGGCGACAACGTCGGAGGAACCAGACAGGTCGATAGAGCCGAGCTTAAAGTCATTGTCATTCAGTACTGCTTCCCGGAAGTAAGCATAGGTCCCCGAGTTATTTTGACGACTAATGCGAACAATTTCGTCGGATCCTCCAGGAATTTCAATGTCTACTTCACTCCACTTCGTGATCGTTCCGCCATCCGCATAGATGGCATCGAGTTGTGCTAACGTGATCTCTTCCAGTGGGTTGTCCTTGTGAACGTAGACAGCCAGTGCATCCTGACCAACGACATACTTGACCGGAGCAACGCCAAGTTCACTTTCGGCACGAGCTTTTTCTTTATCCTTCATTTGGCGACTGGCATTGGCCATATCAGCAAGACCTTGAATAAGGCTTGAAATTCCAACGCCACTGCCACCACCAGAAACTTCGATTGTCACATCAGGATGATCCTCTTGATACTTTTCAGACCAGGCCGCAGCCAAATTGACCATGGTATCTGATCCTTCGACCTGAATGGTTTGATTCTCTTCTCCGGAAGCGTTTTCGTTTCCGCCAGTGGAGGTGTCATCCTTTGAACCACAGCCGGTAAGGAGAAGAGAGGCTGCAAGCGTTAGTACTAAGCTTAACGTAACCGTTAGTTTCATCATTTAGTTCCCGCTAATATGAAGAAGTTCATCTATTTGTTATATCAACCAAAATCTAGACCCAGAGTATGAACCAATAGATAAAACAATGTTAAGAAAGTGTTAAGATTGAGCCGCTTCAGTTTTAAGGCTCTAAATAAAGCCGTAAAAAAAGCCCTCAGAAGAACGGCAGTCGTTCGTCTGAGGGCTTTGAATCGGTTCTAGATGTTGCAAATAGGCGTTTATTTACTGCGAAGGTAAGCATTGATTACGTCAGCGTCCGCGCCTTTGACAGTCATGCCGATAGGACCGGCTGCTGGGAAAGCCACACACTTGGCAGGTTCACCGTGCTCCAGGAAGCTATTGTGAGATTCTTCCGCGGAAACGCCGAGTTGCGTGAAGTTGAATTCACAGAGCTTTACACAAATCTCATAAGTGACTTATCGAATCTCAATATTCCTCCAGTAGACTTTACGCATATTCAAACAACATGGAATGCACTCATTAACGGAGAGGGACTGCCAGCAATGGTAATTGCATTAGAGGAAGTCAAAACGGCAGGTAAGCAGAAAATTTGCAAAGACTTGAAAGCTAGCTTATCTTTTCATCCCAACGTAATGCTTGATGAGGATTTTCAGGAGGAACAACACCGGCGTCACTTAGATTCGCTGGCAGATCTTGTTTACAACTATGGAGCCTTGCCTGAAGAAATAGCTATCGAAGTGATCACAAGAGTTGCTCATGTTCTATCGAATCTTCATAGCTTTCGATTACCCATGCGATCTGCCTTAGATGCCAGTAACATCTATCTGGATGAAGCAGGTGAAGTGAGATTTCGAATTCCGAATGAGGTTTTTGAAAACGGTGTTTGCCAATCCACGGATGAATGGCTTGAGACATCCAATGTGTTCCCCAATAGCATTCCTGAATCGGAGCAACAGACCATTGAAAGAGATATCCGATCTCTTGGAGCATTATTTAGCTTTTGCTTGTTTGGTCAGGATGCTACAGCTGTACCAGAGTTGGAATTGCGTCAATTGGACAATACCTGGGATGACGAGCAAAAGGCCTCTTGTAACACAACGGCATTGAAAACATTGGTTTTGCGTATGATCCGAGCAGGATTTGCTGGTGGTTATCAAGATATGCAGACAGTTGTTATTGACCTGTGGGAACTCGGAATCGTATCATTCCCTCATAACAAGTAGATTAAGGCGGGGCTTGAGAGGTGTCCTGCGTACTCCTTTCGAAAGTCCCGTCAGACTCCTGATGAAATGGCTCCACCAGCTTGCATATTATTTTCAGGAGTGGACAAGGATGCTGTTTGACCTACAACAGCTATAGAGACAGGAGGTCTCCATGATCCAGTTACCCCTTGGTGGTAAGAAACTCTTTGTTCTGGATACGAACGTCATTTTGCATGACGGAGAGTGTTTTCTTAATTTTGATGAGCATGATGTTGTCATTCCTATGGTGGTTTTGGAAGAACTGGATAAGTTCAAAAAAGGAAACCAGAATCGGAATCTACAAGCGCGCCGTTTTCTGCGAAAAGTAGATGCATATAGTGATGATGTTCTGAACGAAGATGGTGTCAGTCTTGGCGAACAGTCCGGAAGGTTATGGATTGTCTTAACAGATCAGCTGAATCAAAAGCTGGGTCGGGCATTCTTGCAGGACTGTCCGGATCACCGTATTTTGAATACCGCGTTATTGCTGCAACAAAAACATCCTGAGCGCAAGGTGATCTTGATTACCAAAGATACCAACCTGCGACTGAAAGCACGTGGTCTCAAAATCATTGCCCAGGACTATACCACTGATAAAGTGGATGATGTGACACAGTTGTATCGAGGAACGCAAATTCTTGAAACAGAACCGCAAGCCATTGATGACTTTTATGCAAATGGTGGAACAATAGATGTCGAGCAAATGTCTCTCGGGGATAATATCGAATTGCATGCGAACGAGTACTTTGTCTTTCGCAACGGATCCAAAAGCACATTGGCAACCTATAACGCCGGAGTACATTCGTTTTGCCGAGTTGAGAAACCAAATGCCTATGGTATTCAACCTAAAAACGTAGAGCAGACTTTTGCTTTGCAGGCACTACTTGATGACAGTATTAAACTGGTAACGCTTGTAGGTAAGGCTGGGACAGGGAAGACCCTGCTGGCATTGGCCGCCGCCTTAGAGCGAAATGATTCCTATCAGCAAGTCCTGATGGGGAGACCGATTGTTCCTTTATCGAATCGGGACTTAGGCTATCTCCCCGGCGACATTGACGCCAAGATGGATCCATATATGCAGCCGTTATATGACAATCTGAAAGTGATTCAAAATCAGTTTGCAACGACCGACGCTCGCCAAATTGGGATTCGTAGTATGTTGGAAAATGAAAAACTGGTGCTGACTCCCCTGAGTTACATTCGTGGACGTAGCTTGCAGAATGTTTACTTCATCGTGGATGAGGCCCAGAACTTGACTCCCCATGAAATGAAAACAATTATTACCCGAGCTGGTGAGGGGACGAAGATTGTACTTACGGGCGATATCCACCAGATTGATCATCCCTACCTGGACACAGAGTCCAATGGCCTTTCGTTCCTGATTAGTCGGATGAAAGGACAGGATATCTACGCCCATGTGATGCTGGAAAAAGGTGAGCGTTCAGCGCTAGCTGATTTAGCTAGTCAGGTTCTTTGAGAGCTTTTAGTCAGCCCAACAGGTAGGGCTTGAGTATGGCACTCATTCCAATCAGGAATAATGCAGCCAGTGCGTAGTGTTGCAGTTTCTTGCGATCAAGTTTATTACCCACTCGAATTCCGATTTCCGTTCCTATAAAAACGACCGGTAGTCCGAGGACTCCCAGAGTTAATCCTGTCATAGATGTAGCACCGAACTGCCAAACCAACATGATCGCTAGTGGAATCATGCCATAGAAAAGCATGGCAAAAAGAAACCCCCGACTTTGCTTGGAGTCCCAGGGCTGGCACATCACCCACAAGGCAACTGCCGGACCNCCCATGCCAATAAAACCAAGCATGACTCCGCTGATGGAAAACGCAATGTATTCCCAGATNACNGGNAGGTCTTNCTGAGACTCAAGTTTGATGAAGCCCTTGGCAACNACAATNANTATCANNANAATNCCGATNGATTGCTGTATCANCTGNCGGCTTTCNTCNGGGGAATCTCCGTAGTTGTTCAGGTAATGGAGNCCAAGCACTCCGGGGAAGATGAAAAGGATTCGGATGAGTCCGGGGCGAACNGTNGAAGGCCANGANATCGCGTTCGAAAGTTTCCAGGCACCAATGCCCGATTGCGTCATCGAGGCGATGGTAATGGCTGCAATCGCGGTATCGATCTCAAAACCACAGAAGTAAAGAATTGGAATCCCGAAGGCACCTGCTCCGAATCCGATAACCCCCTGAAGCAAGCAACTGGTGAAGAAGACACCAGTGAAGACAATATATTGCCAGACTTCAAAATTCCCTAAGTATTCCATTACGCCTTAATCGTCCTCAGCCTATCGCGGGAGCGAGTGATAAGTATGGCAGTATATCCCACTAACTATATTATGAACAGCAAACGAAGATTGGGTTGCNTAGGGGGCTAACACTGAGTGTTCAATGGCTTTAGATATCAATTGCGACGTTTTAATAACTACCGATCGTACCCACCGTACTTGAATACGGAAAAAACCATTCGAGAGCTTAGAGCCCGAGTCGATAGAAGCGGTTTGCGGTTTCGCCAAAGATATTTTCCAACTCAGTCTCACTAAGGCTCCCCATTGTTTCCCCCAAAGCGTTGTGGACATCCTGGTAGCTCCCAGCCAATTCACAGACTGGCCAGTCAGAGCCAAACATACAGCGTTCCGGTCCAAAAGCTTCCAGTGTAATCTCAATATATGGTTTCAGGTCAGCTGGATTCCAGTGATCCCAGTCTGCTTCGGTTACCATGCCGGATAACTTACACATGATATTTGGGAACTTAGCAGCTGATTTGATATTGGCTTCCCAGTTATCAAACCGCTGGTGTTTGATTTCGGGCTTAGCCAGGTGGTCAATGACCATTGGAAGCTCGGGGAACTGTTTACCCAGTTGCTGAGCATGATGAAGATGTTTGACATAGAAAAGCAGGTCAAAAGGAATCGTATGTTTTTCAAGAATCGACAGTCCGTGAAGAACGTCGTCCCGAACAATGAAATTGTCATCGGGCTCATCCTGAGTGATATGCCGAATACCGACGAATTTGTTCTGATCTCGATAACGTAGTAGTTGGTCTTCGACATCGGCTGCAGTCAGATCGACCCATCCCACAACGCCTGCAATGTAGTCGGTTTGGGAAGCGAGTTCCAATGCCCAGTCGTTTTCCTGCAGCGTATGCTGAGTTTGAACCAGAACTGTTTTGTCGACACCGACCGCTTCGATGTGCCCGGCCAGNGTNGNCGGAAGATAACTCTTACAAATCGCTTCATTGCCGGGAGTTGAAAGCCAGTNGTAATCGAATTCGGGACGNGTNAGATCCCAGAAGTGATGATGGGCGTCAATCTTCAATACCATAGGGGTTGTCCGTTAGTTTTGTTCCGGCAAGGGGTCATTATTTTCAGGTNGCCCNTCAATATAGAACCANTTNTGAATNGGTTTNANNATNTCCTGGACCTCAGCTAACAGGCTTGCATCGAGAGGGATNTCGGCCCATTCCGCCCATTGGCTAATGCGATGCTGATTGGCACTGCCCGTGATACAGGTTGTCAGATTCTCGTTTGCAATAGAGAACTGTAGTGCGAGTTGAGCAATATCAATCCCGGCCGCTGAGCAGTGAGCGGCCGCTCGTTCACAGGTTTCGCGTACAAGAGGAGTCGCTTTATGCCATTCTGGAAGCGGAGCATTGGTAAGCAGTCGCGCTGAAAAAGGAGCGGCATTCATGATCCCGACATTTTTCTCCCGGAGATAAGGAACCAGATCATCCAACATGGTGTTTTGAAGGGTGTAGTGGTTGTAACTGAGGACCACATCCAGATCAGTTTGCTCTAAAATAAAGCGGAAATTGCTCATCGGATAACCTGAGATACCGATATATCGAACTTTACCCGCCTGTTGGATTTCGCGTAGTGCGGGAATCGTTTCATCCACAATTTGTTGACGCTCCACGAATTCGATATCGTGGCACAATATGATGTCCAGGTGATCCGTACCTAAACGATGAAGACTCACATCGACACTCTCAACCACTCGTTGAGCCGAGAAATCGAAGTGGTTGACGTGGTAACGCCCCAGTTTTGTACCGAGGAAGTAACGGTCCCGTGGGATATCTTTGAGGGCAATCCCGAGTAGGACTTCACCGATACCTCGGCCATAGTATGGAGAGGTGTCGATGAAATTCATTCCGCAGTCTAAAGCAGCAGGTACAGCAGAGAGGGCCTCACTGATATCGACATTACGGAATTCCGCCCCTAATGATGAGGCTCCAAAACTGACAACCGAAAGATCCAGATCAGTGTTCCCAAGTCGTCGAGTTTTCATGGCATACTTTCAAATCAGATGCGGGCTAATCCATGCGGACGCCGATGTGAAGTAACAGATTGGCAAAGCGTTGTTGGTCTGCCGTCTGGATGGTTAGGACATGATCTGGCGTGGAAACTTGAGGATAAAAGTCCCACTTATCGATGGGCTCTAACTCAATATCCACTCCCGCTTCCTGAAGGGACAGGCGATAATCGTCCCAAACGGGAGGGTCTCCGGCGAGTGCATAGGGACCTTCGGTTTCATACATCATCGTGCATGCACGTTCGATCGGAATGGCTGTTAACAAGGCCTTAAGAACTTGGTCACAAGTTGGCAGACCCGGTGACAGATTGAGGCTGACCAACTCGGCATGAGGGCCAAGTGTCGAAGAGCACGGATAGTTGCCATCCGCGATAAGGACCCGGGAATGATGTCCGGCACGTCCTAAAACCTCGTTGATTTTTGGATGGATTAACTGATGCTTTAGCATGGCTCTCGGGTTCCTTTCGATTACATGCCTGATTGTAGGGCTTCAAGATGCCGAGTGAAGTGGTCGTCCAAAACTTCTGTGTAGGTGTCTGGATGTTGTCGCAAAATATCGGCTACCAACGGTCCCAATTTTTCATTGGTAAGTACGCTACCGAATGTGCAGTGGAGGATTTGTCGCCCGGGAAGTGTAAATCCTTTACCCTGAGGGACTTCGTCCCAAAGTTCGAGATACTGTCGCTCCAGCTCGGTATCACAGTCGATCTCAGCCGGGGCTGCGACCATTTCAAGAGTGGCATGAACGTGATACGTTGCCTTATCTGTGTTGTAACGCTCGCGGGAGAATTCAACGATTTCCCGGAAGAGTGATTTTTCATGCCGAGCGACAACGCGTAATGCTTCCAGATAACTCGTCCCAGCAGTTTTCACGTGCCACAAGCCCTTCGTTGCTTTGCTCAACAGACCATACATTGATAGCTTGTCGGACCCACTATGAAGTGAAAGCTTATAAGGTCCCAGCAGACGGGCGATTTCAGCATGGTCGTTCAAAGAAACTTCAAGAGCCTCGAGGTCACCAATGAAGTCCACGCCTTTTTCGAATTCGCCAATGAAACGCGGGGCTAGACTGACGAGTTTCATCTCATTTTTCAGACATTGGTCCGCAATGATGTAGTGTTCAGCCAATGTGGTCGGCTGTTCAGTTTCGTCGACACTCAATTCAATTTCGTAATCACGACCGGCCGCTTGCTGTATCTGAGCGATATAGGCTGCGAGGTCCAGAGCGTGGTTAAGAGACCGGCCGTACTTTACGGCAGCTCGCAGACAAGCTTCTTCATTGAGATCAATCGTCGTGCCATTGGCTAATGTAACGGTCTTACCCTGATAATCAGCGACCCAGTTTACATCTTCAGCAACTTCGGCATATTTTTCTCGTAGTGTTGCTTCATCGTAATCGTCTGCCTCTGCGTCCACGTAATCAGAGGGGTCGATCGTAAAAAAGGTGAAGCCCACTTCGGCAGTTACGTCGACGTCTTCCTTCGTCTTCAAGTGGTCTGCATCCGCACCAGTAATTCCGGTCCAGCCTGAATGGACCATACCCTGTAATGCATCCGTCATCACACCGATGGGGGTTCGGGAAGTCCGAGCCATCTCACGGATGGATTGTTGCGGAAAAATCGGTTGGATACCGCTACCAGCTCGCTTCATCGATGCGACGTGCCCAGGAGTGGCAACGCCTGTGCGGTCACCAAATCCAAAACTAGGATCGAGACCAAGACAAACTGCTTTAGGAAGAGATTGTTCTGACATGAGTCATGCTTTCTGTGACGTATTGGTCAACGATATTAACCAAAGTATTTGTTGTAGGAGTCGATCGTTTGCTTGGCGGCTTCGTATTCTGTCGGGTATGGGACCGCTTCGGCACTAAGGTATCCGTCATAGCCAATTTCTTTGATGACCGCAGAAACAGACACCATGTCGATGTGGCCTCCACCAATGGGGCGACGATTATTATCAACAAAGTGAATATGACCAATTAGCTCCGCACCCGTGCGGAAGGCTTCGCAGATGTCAACTTCTTCGATGTTCATATGAAACAGGTCAGCCAAGATGACAACGTTGTGGTCATTGCCAAGCGTATTAAGCAAAGCAACACTTTCTTCAACTCGATTACAGAGATTGGTTTCAAAACGATTTAAGTGTTCGTAAATAAATGGAACATTAAACTGTTTGGCATATTCGCCCAGTTCACCGCAAGCTTCTGCTAGATATTTTAACGCTTCCTCTTTAGGAACGTCTTTCCCCCAAAAACCTTGCATCGATCCCAAAATGGCTCCGGCGCCAAATCGCCCACCCATCTCGATGATCCGTTTAATAAATTCTTTGCCTTGTTCACGTTCTTCTCTGGAGGCTGAAGTCAGTGTGAGGCCGTGCTTTACCTTGCCTGCTCCGGTTCCAACCGCGGCTAGTGAAAGTTCATGATCCTGGAGAAGTTTCTCTAATTCGTCTGAGTCAACTTGTTCGGGACCCAGCGAGAAAACTTCAATCGCATCGAATCCAAGTTCCCTGGCTGTTTTGCAACCGGCTTCCAATCCATCCCATAGGACAAACGGACCACCTCGGGCGGCTTCTACTAAACTGACGGTGATGGCTGATTTAACCATGATTCAATTCCTCTAGGGTAATTCGGTCGAAGTGTTTGGCTGACCGGATAAAGATTTTAAGTTAGTCCTGAATGCTAACAATAGCTTTGATAACGCCGGTTTCCGGTTTGGTGTACGAGTCGAAGACTTCGGGAAGCTCTTCTAGTGTTGTGCGATGAGTGATCCAGGGACGCGTGTCGATCTTGCCGTCTTCAATGAGTTTGATAATGCGTGCGAAGTCACCAGGTAAGGCGTTTCGCGATGAAAGTAAGTTCATTTCTTTGGCATGCAGCCAGCGATGAGGGAAGACAATGTCACCCAGAGTGATACCGACGTAAACCAGGGTCCCTGTATGAGCGACGAAGTTCATTGCGTTCGCCATACTTTGAGCATTGCCCGTGGCATCAATAACGATGGTTGGCAGTTCACCACCGTTGGCATCTCGCAACGCTTGTTCTTCGGAATCGTCACCCTTAAAGGTTACCGTCTTTTCGACATTCATGTTGTTGCGGCAGAAAGCCAGACGATCTTCATTCATGTCCATGACAATCATCTTGGCTGGTGTAAGCCGGGTAAACTCGACGCAGGTCAGACCGATGGGCCCGGCACCAATGATCAGAACCGTATCATCCGCCGTTGGTTTCGCACGATCGACAGCATGGCAACCAATGGCAAGCGTCTCCACAAGTGCCAGTTGTTCCATTTCCAGGCCACCGTGAGATGGATGGAGTTTGCGAGCGGGAACAATGAATCGTTCACGCATACCACCATCGGTATGAACCCCCAGAACTTCGAGGTTGTCACAACAATTGGAACGCCCGCGTTGGCTGGCGAAACTTGCTTCGTTGTTAATGTAAGGTTCGACACTGCAACGATCGCCTGACTTTACATTTTCAACACCTTCACCTACTTCCAAAACTTCCACTCCCAATTCGTGCCCGGGAATACGAGGGTAGCTGTAGAAAGGGAACTTGCCTAAATAGCCGCTAATATCGGTACCGCAGATTCCGACACGGTGTACGGCAACCAAGGCTTCACCGGGACCGGGGGCCGGCGCTTCGTCGACTTCAATGGTTTTGAAATTCTTAGGTTCTTCAAGAAGGATGGCTCTCATGTGTTATGTCTGCTCTAAGGTTAATCCTATGATTTGTTCAGTCTTTTATTATGTTCTGTGGTTTCAAACTGTTAAACCAAGGGTAAGCGAGTAATTAGAATTTGACTGCATAAAAAAAGAGGCACTCATATGAGCACCTCTCTCTTTTTTTTCGCAGTCGAGTCTTTTTAGAGACTTGGACGCTGGCCGGGTTGTCCCTGAGGACGCTGACCACCTTGCCCACCGGGACGCTGACCACCTTGCCCGCCGGGACGCTGACCACCTTGCCCACCGGGACGTTGTGGTCGAAGTTCTTCGCGAGAAATTTCGAAAGGCTTGCCTTTCATTTCTTCAAATTGCTTCTTTTGTGCAGCGGTTAGAGTTCCAACCATATTTGTTTCAGCTTCTTTCTGTACCGTTTCCATCTTTTCGCGAATTTCAGCCATCATCGCCTGAATTTTTTCTCGGTCGCCGCCCAGTTGTTGGAATTGCTCGCGAACACCTCCAAACATCTCTTGAGACTTCTCGCGAGTACCATTGGAGATTTCTTCAAACTTGGCCTTCTGAGTATCCGTGATCTTTAATTTCTTTTGGACGGGCTCTAATAACAGAGCACCAGTACCGAGAAGCTGCATACGAATTTCTTCTAGTCGCTCTAGTTGGTGAGGAAGTAGGATTTCCTCAACAGCCGCGTTGACTTTTTTCTGCGTCTCTTCAGAACTCTTGCGGAATTTTTCGAAGAGTTCTCGGCGTTGTTCTTCCGAAAGATTACGGAAGTCAGGTCGTTCACCTTGGTTGGCCCGGGCTTCTGCACGGATCTTGTCAGAAGCTTCTTTCAGTTCCTCAACTTGTTCATCAAAAATTTCTGCTTCGTTACGAACCTTTTCAGATTGTAGTAACTGATTAATCGAAATATTGTTTTGTCCGCCTCCACGACCGCCGAATTGACCGCCTTGACCGCCTTGACGTCCGCCGCCTTGACCGCCTTGACGTCCGCCGCCAGGTTGAGCATGGACTACTGGTACGATGACCATTGCCATCAATGCTGTCGCAAGCGTGAATAGTTTGACAAGTTTCATTGGAGAAATCCTATATTTCATAGATGAGGTTATTTTTGATTGCTTTTGTAATCATTGAACACTTGTGAAGTTGCCCAAGTTTCGTCGAATTATTGAAAATCTCTCAATTAATCAACCCTAACAATATAACCCGAATTAAAGGACAGTGTTGCCATTTTTGCATTTGTTGGTGATATATAAGGTATAGGTAAGTTAGTCTCGCCGCTGGATTGGTTTGTAATCGGTGGTCAGCAGTTCCTGATTGAAAATAGAAGAAGGCCTAGTCCAAAATGCGTAAAGTCATTCTCATCACTGGTAGCAGTCGTCGACGTGTTGGCTTTCATCTGGCTAGGTACTTAATAGATATTGGCTATCAGGTAGTTTTGCATGGCCGGCAGAATGTGGAGTTGGGAGAGCAATTGGCCAAAGAGTTAGGTGTTTTCGCTAGTTTTGAACAAGCTGATGTAACGTGTGATGAACAGATAGCTGAGCTAGTNGCTCGGATTGTTAAGCGATTCGGCCANATTGATGGTCTTGTAACTTTAGCCTCGGTCTGGAAACCGACGCCATTGGCTGAATTGACCGCCGNCCAGATTCAAAAGCAGTTGATGGTCAACGCGNTGGGGACNGTACTTTGCGCCCAAAAAGTGGGAATGCAGATGGTGAAGCAAACAACCGGTGGAGCTATTGTCACAGTAGGAGATTGGGCAGTGGATCGCCCATATCCGCAATATATTGGCTACTTTCTTTCGAAAGGGGGATTGGAAACGGCCACAAAGGCCTTAGCTGTAGAACTTGCCGCATTGAATAAAAATATCCGCGTGAACTGTATCCACCCGGGCAATATCCTCTTNCCAGATGAGCTTTCATCAGAACACCGCTCAGAAATCCAAGCGATGACCCCGATTCANTGNGTTGATGATCCGGAGCCCTTCTGTCAGGCTGTTTCTTTTTTCCTGGAGAACCGCATGGTTACCGGCACATCAGTCAAGATAGACTCGGGCCGTTCACTGACATAATCTCCCATTCTGCAACAACCAGCGACAAAAAGAAGTCACTTTAGGGGGGTTAGTTAGCTTACTTNAAAGTGCCAAAATAGCAGTCTGCTATGCCTATATGGCATCAGTGGATGATTTGATTTATTNCTGCTGCACAGGAGTGGGTGGTTTTTTGAATAAATAATCTTGGAACCNCGGAGAACCGATTTTTGAAACATCGATAAAAGCAGCGTTTTGGAGGTATGCCTNTGGGAAAAAGGGCGGCAGTGTATTTTTTGATTGGGTTTGTAACTAATCCTTGGCACGGCGATTGCTTTAATACGGGGTAGAGAAGTTTATCTGCCGAATTAAAGGAGGCTATCACTATGTTGATTACACGCAAGAGTCCGTTTCAGGCTGAGTTAAGCTGGTTACAGGACGAGATGAATCGAGTTTTTGGTTTGGAAACTCACAACAATCAAGCGAGTTTCGAGCCTAANGTCACTATTTGGGAACAGGATGACAAATTNATATTGNAGATGGAAGTGCCTGGTTTTGCTCAGGAAGATGTCAATGTTGAGATTTTGCCAACAGGCTTACTCTCGATCCAGGGCGAATGTTCNGTTGTCACNCAGGATAGTGCAGATCTAGTTTCNGGTTATCAACGGACGGGACAAATTCACAAGGAATATAAAGTTCCAAATTCTGTGGCAGCAGATTCCATTGACGCCAAATTGTTAAATGGCATGTTAACGATCACATTGGGGAAGAAAGCGAAAGCCAAACCGCGTAAAATAGACGTAGCTTAGTTTTGGGCTTCTTCACTTTAAAGAAAATGAGATTTCATGTTTTACGATCTCCAGTACATTATTTGGGTATTATTGCCGTCAATAGTCATTTCTGGTTTCTTTAGTATTCGGGTGAAGGCCGCGTTTAAGAAGTATTCGCGAGTTGGATCGATGAATGGCTATACGGGAGCTCAGGCNGCGAGAAAGCTTTTAGACCGCGCAGGTTTGCATCACGTGGATGTGGTGCAAACCAGTGGTTTTCTTTCTGATCATTACAATCCGNTGTCTAAACANCTCGTTTTGTCTCAGGACGTTTTTCAGGGCTCATCGGTNGCCTCGATCGGGATTGCTGCTCANGAAGCCGGGCATGCGATTCAGGACGCAGAGAATTACGGTCCGCTTNGAATGCGTTCCAGCCTGGTGCCNCTNTGCACCGTTGGTAATACACTTGGTTATATTGTGATGGTACTCGGTTTAGTGATGCTCTACGCCTCCGGTGGTGTTGGTATTGGCAAATACGTTGTCTATGCNGGTTGTGGNCTGTTTAGCCTNGTNCTNTTATTCCANNTGGTAACACTNCCNGTNGAATTTGATGCAACGCGACGAGCCAAAGAGATCGTGGTGGATGCTGGAATCATCTACCGGGAAGAGCGCGTAGGAATGGATAAAGTTCTCAACGCAGCTGCGATGACGTATGTGGCAGCCATGGTTTCTACGTTACTGACACTAGCTTACTACATCTTAAGAGCAACGGCTGCGTCACGCGATTAATCTCTGTCTCCCGGATTTATTGAGTGCACCCCTGTGGTACATTGATTGGATATCCACGTTTATCCAATTCATCCCTGAGGGAGATTTAATAGATGTATCGCCTGCTCATCTTACTTGCTTTTGCCCACTTGACTCCCCTGGTCTCGGCTCGTGATACCCAGCCAAATGTCATCGTCGTTATCACAGATGATCAAGGTTATGGCGATGTTGGTGCGCATGGGAACACCATGATTCAAACACCAAACTTGGATCGCCTAGCTTGCTTTGTCGAGCCGATGCTCAAGATTAGGGATTCCAATGAAAGTCTCCATGCCAATG
>PAJC01000141.1 GCA_002705165.1 Planctomycetaceae bacterium
ATTGGCATCCAGAAGTTTCACCGATCCCGGCGGGTCGCCACGCGGTGAGATATCCAACGAACCATCTGCGGCTGTGGTAGCCAAACACACAAAAGGGGAAAGGCTAATGATTTGTTGGCAGTGTTTGTCGAGTTTCTTAAGGACCTTATCTTTCGCCATTTGCGAAGGCTCGTTATAAACCTCCCGGAGGTTCTCCTTGCTGACTGCGTGACGATCTTGTTTATTAACTTTCTCTGGACTCATCGCTAAAGCTCTCACAAAAACTGTTACTTCGTCCTCACGCGGGCTTCAAACCACTCCGCCTCCTTCGTCAAACCAACATCCCGAAACGTGGCGGCAATGCGTGGATAACGAACCGACGGTAGCTCCGGATTAGCTCGAAACGATTTCCGCAGACAGACTGGACAAAAATGCAGTGGAACAGCATCTGTTTCCTGTAAATGATTACTGCCGTTCACCAGACACCTGTAGTAGATACAATGCTGCATGCCAAACATATGAGCGGTTTCGTGTAGCAAAGTTTTCACGCTCCTCCGAAACATTCTTGCTTTGGCTACATCAGGCGCACCTGCGCCCGGAAAGCCGGGTTGATATCTGGCAAAGCTATAGACACCAACGCGATCTTGCAGACTAGCCTGACCAAAAACAAAATTCCACGATTCGGCCGGATATAGATCGGTCATCGTAACACCCAACAGGCAATAAGCGTTTTCCGGTAGCTTGGTCTTGAGAAGGGACAATAGATCGGTGGTAAGCACCTGTCGCTGCTGTGTTTGTGGATGAATGCGAGTCTTGATACCCAAACCTTGAATCGGCATCAAACGAAGAACTTCAGTTCTAAGACCGTAAAACGCCTCCATGCAGGCCGCCAGGTCTTTTAACGCCGGGCTCTCGAATTCATCCAAGGGCAACAGGTAGATCATATTCCTGCGCCGGTCAGGGCGATTAGGATTAGACTTTAGATATTGTGCATAGGTTTGGCCCGGTTCCTTATGAGTAGCCAGCCAATCTCCG
Organism: Planctomycetaceae bacterium; assembly: GCA_002705165.1. GTDB lineage: Bacteria > Planctomycetota > Planctomycetia > Pirellulales > Pirellulaceae > UBA721. Next base: position 1,015 of record PAJC01000141.1, read on the forward strand.
GATCGAGGCACCGCAATCGGTTCGAATGCCGAATCATCTCCCAACGCTTTCTTTAATTCCGGAACAAGATTCTCCGCATAGCCAATTGCTCGGGACCGTGCTTGCGCATCGGGGGGCGTAAAATCAATTGTTGTTGTAGCAAAACGGTTTTCGGTAGAACCTGTTAACAGAAATGCCAAAGCGTAAAACAGCACAACACAACTAAATAGAGTGTAAATCAGGGGCCGGCAACGNTTCAACATTTCAGTCTTNCCCNCGCGNNCTACCATTCCGGATTAANAGATCGAAAGCANCANCCAATCGTACTTANCTCATCAATTCCGCGATNGGAGTAGCGTCACTAACAAGGTGTGTAGGTCGACCTTGTGGCGTATATAAAATCTTGTTGGGATTAATCCCCAGCTTGGAATAAACCGTCGAGATAAAGTTTTCGGGGCTCTTCACATTCTCCATCGCCGAATATCCTTTTTTATCAGTCGCTCCGACCACAACTCCGCCGGGGGTTCCTCCACCAGCCATTAATACGCTCATCGCATTCGACCAGTGGTCTCGCCCTACGCGAGAATTGATTTTTGGCGTACGACCGAATTCGCCCAACACGAGCACGAGTGTGTCTTCCAACATCCCGCGATCATCCAGGTCTGAAATCAATGTAGCAATGCTTTGGTCTACGCGAGGCAACCGATCTCTGCAACTATTCCAAAGATCCCGATGATGGTCCCAGCCGCCGTTATACACGGTAACAAAAGGGACGCCGGCTTCGACCAAACGACGGGCAAGAAGACAACGTTGGCCGAATGAATCACGATAGTAACGCTCACGCATGCTATCCGACTCCTGAGAAATATCAAATGCGACCTGCGCATCAGGCGACAAAACTAAATTCATCCCCTGTTCATAGTATTCATCAATGGCAACCGCTGGATCACCAAACGCATTATCGTGAAACCGTTTCATGCGATCGAGCATGCTACGAACATTCGATTTAGACCTAAATTGGCTGCTTGTNAGGCCTCCGGGTACGGCGACGTCGCGCACGCGGAAGCCACTACCGTTGGGGTCATCAGGAACAACAAATGGTGCATGGTTAGCGCCAAGAAAATTTGGCCCCCCACTACGCGTCATTCTTGGAATGGAAAAATAATTAGGTAGAGCGGAATTCGCACCAACTTCATGGCTTACCACACTTCCCATGCTGGGATGGAAACTAACATGCGCACCACAACCAACCGGGATACGCGGTGGAGCACCGGTCATCATGTAATGATTGCCAGCGCCGTGATTGCCCTGATTATGACGAATGGACCTTATCATGGCGAACTTGTCGCTGATAGCGGCAAGCTTGGACATATGTTCCGAATAATGGATTCCGGGNTTGGTGGTTTGNCAGGTTCCGTATTCACCACGGATCTCCGTGGGGGCTTCAGGCTTGGGNTCAAACGTCTCAAAATGAGTGGGACCGCCATCNAGCCAAATCATGATACAGCGCTTCGCTGAAGTCCTTAAAGGCCCACTATCATTCGCGTTTGCTTTGAGATTTAGTGCCGCGGGCAAACTCATTCCGGCCCCCCAAAGTCCACCAAGACCTAAACCAAGAGCATGACGACGGCTAATACCTTCACAATTTGAATACTTCATCGTTTGCGATCCTTCCAGACTTAGTCAACCACTGTTTAATCATACTCCACTATTTAGTTATCGGGAAATAGAACCCTATTTCATAAGCGTGTTCAACAAGCGTTATTAGAACGAAATACTCACTTATTCAGGCGTTTCGTGCAGTATTCGCTATTTTAGAAACTCCTCACCCGTCTTGGCATGAACCACTCGGAGGCACTAATTCAAATCAAAACCGCCATCCCTTTTGTGGCAGTCAAAAACTCACCTTCAGAAAGGACGCCGACCACGAGTTACCGGCATTACCTTCAATGGGAGGAACCGCTTACTATCGGTAAATCGACGAACAAATAATCACGACGAAGCACTTCATCGCGTTTAACAATAATATTGGGTGTTGGCCTAAAATGAATCTTCCCATACTATTACTGAGTGACGCAGTCATTCACTAATTACCAAGGCTCTTTGGCATCTGTCAGTGACAATCCCACGATAACGCCAAGTAGATATTCTATGAAATACCAAATCCCACTAAACCGACGTCGATTCCTGTATGGAACAAGTATAGCGTTAGCTATTCCGACGTTTGAAAGTTTATCGAAAGGCAACACCGAAGCGGAGCAGGGCCCCAGGCGGCTGGTGTGTGTTGGCAACCATCTAGGATTCTACCCAGGTAACTTCTTCCCGGAAGAGGACGGCAAGGACTACCTGCCTACCTCCACTCTAAAACCGCTTGAAGCCCATCGGGCCGATATGACCGTGCTCTCTCATTTAGATCACCAACTTAACGGTGGGCACAAAGCGGTGCAGGGCTTCTTAACAGGCATCAAGAAAGAGGAAGCATCCGGATTTCCAACGAAAAACATGTCTCTGGATCAGGCAGCCGCAGAGCATGTCGGCAGCGACACCCGATTCCCATCCATCACGACAGGAATTACCAACGGAACCGACATGTGTTGGACGCGCTCCGGCGTGCATATCCCACCGGTAAACAATCCGGCAAAGTTATTTCAGGGACTATTTATCCAGGCTTCAGCCAGTTCCCGTGAAACGCAACGAACTCGTCTGAAATACCGTGCCAGCATCCTCGACGCATTGCAAGAATCGGCATCCGCGTTAAACCGCACACTAAACGCTGCCGACCAAAACAAACTGGACCAGTATCTAACTTCAGTACGGGATGTCGAACGTCAGTTGCAAATGTCCAATCAATGGATCGACCGTCCTAAACCAGAGTCCCCCATTGAAGAAATCCCTGACGAAGAACGTCAGCAAGTGGATGAAGTCGAACTGTTCTATGAGCTTATGGCGTTAGCACTACAAACCGACTCGACCCGCGTAACAACACTCGAAACCGGTCTCGGTTTCCGCACTTCCGAATTAGATCTCGAGAGTTATCACGCACTTTCACACCACGGCAAGGCCGAAAATCGTATCGAACAGCTACAGGTGGTGGAATCATTCCTCACAACGAAACTAAGCAACTTTATAACGCGACTTAAAGAGGCAGACATCTTTGATCGAACTTTAATTGTTTTCGGAAGCGGTATGAGTGATGGTTCCATCCACAGCAATCGTGACTTGCCCGTATTACTCGCTGGTGGCGGCCTTGGACATCAAGGGCACATTATCTGTCCGGAAGACCAGCACGAACGTATTCCATTATGCAACCTCTGGCTTTCCGTATTAAACTGGTTCGGTTCCGATTCCGAACGCTTTGGCCGAAGCACGGGGACATTCTCACTAATGGATATTGCCTAGGGCATGGTTATGAAACTTTCGTGGTCGCTAATAACCGTAACGATCCTGCTATCCGGGTCTCTCACCAGAGGCGACGAGCAGTCGTCTGTTTTTCTCCGTAAGTACTGCCTTCGGTGTCATGGTCAAGATACACAAAAGGCAGACCGACGGTTTGACAACTTGTCTTCGACAATCAGTACCCTTGATGAACTAGAGCGGTATCAGGAAATCGTTGACCAATTGAATTTACAGGCGATGCCACCGGAAACTGAGTTACAGCCAACCGCCAGGGAACGGTCGCTAGCGATTGACACTTACACAAGACAAATTGGTGAGGCTCGGGCTACACTGCAGTCCAATGGCGGCCATAGTGTCCTTCGTCGTTTGAATGCATGGGAATATAGACAAACACTCGGCGAATTACTTGGACTCAACGTTGACGTCTGGAATCCTGCCGAAGATTTTCCGGAGGAAGTCAGGGTGGACGGCTTCGATAATAACGGAGCTGAACTTGTGACTTCCGGTAGGCTTATGACGCATTATTTTGAAGCTGCCGAAGAGGCTATTCGACGAGCCACTCATTTTACGGTGCGTCCGGAACCAAAACACTATTCCCAAAAATCACCCTTCTACTTCAGCGGTAAAGAAGCGGTTGGTCTGGTGAAGCTCTTTCAAGTCGACCGTTTCCGTTTTATACCTGACACGCCCTACACTGATTTGTATGGGCGGCATTATCGTGGTGGGCATCTCGGCTTCCTCCCGCTTTATAGCGAAGGAGGAGTTTCTCACAGTGGAATTTACACTATTCGTGTTAGAGCCGCAGCCGTTTCGAGAGTTCACGAATATGGTGATGCTTTAGGAGATTTTCGCAACGGCGATCCATTAGTGATGGAAATTGCGGGTGTTGATCGCCGGGGCAGTGTCGAAAGTACCGGTAATGTTTCAAAGATGGTCTCGCTCGCACGGATTGAACTCACTAACGAACGACCTGAATGGTTCGAATGGGATGTCTATCTCGAGGCTGGTTTTGAGCCTGAAGTTCGTTTCCGAAACGGTCCTTTGGCGGCAAAGCGAATGGTTCGAGTTCTTACACTTCCACAGTATGACCTGGAAGATTTCCGCCCATTTATAGGAATGAAGGGCGGAAATGAGAAATCCCATGGCGTCCTAAAGGCCTATCAGGGGCCACGTCTCCGTATTTGGGAGGTTCAGGTCAACGGTCCCCACTTAGATAGTTGGCCTCCGCGCGGACATCAGACACTTTATGGCACTCTAACTCCTCCCCAAATAGCTCCCGCCGCCCTGCGTTCCCAACTCGAATCGTTCGCCACGAATGCGTTTCGCCGTCCCCCAGGTCCCGGTGAATTAGAGCCTTTTTTCACGCTAGTCGAGGATCAACTTCAACAAGGCGTGGAACCATTAACCGCCTACCAAATTGGTTGTCAGGCAATACTATGTTCCCCTGGCTTTCTTTACCTCAACCTTGGCGAGGGTGATTTAGATGANCTATCGCTAGCTTCCAGACTTTCTTACTTTCTTTGGTCGTCACCGCCGGACCAAAGACTCTTAGAACTCGCCACTACTGGGCAATTAAAGCGTGATCTTGCAANACAGGTAACTCGCATGCTTAACGACCCTCGCGCGCGGCGATTCGTTCAGCATTTTATCAGACGTTGGTTGGACTTAGATAACATCGGTACGATGCCGCCATCAGAAGATTTTCTTGTGTATTACCGCGACAATCTTGAACAGGCCATGCGAGCGGAAACCGAATCATTTTTCAATCATGTTATGAAAAACAATCTCCCACTAAGCGAATTTCTCGGGGCCAATTATTCATTCCTGAATCGTGAACTGGCCTTCCATTACGGCATCACCGGGGTACAGGGTAATCAGCTCCAACGCGTTGCACTCAACGGTAACCAACGCGGGGGAATACTAGGCCACGGATCTTTTCTAACAGCGTCTGCCAACGGCGTTGACACATCACCGGTTGTTCGAGGGATTTACGTTCTCGAGAAGATTCTTGGATATACACCACCGCCTCCACCCCCGGACGTTCCGGCAGTTGAACCCGACATCCGGGGAGCCTCTAGTATTCGAGAACTCCTGGAAAAACATCGGGAGAATACCACTTGTGCCGAATGCCATCGAAAAATCGATCCTCTTGGATTCGCGCTGGAAAATTTTGACGCAGTCGGCAAGTGGCGAGAGAACTATCAGGGGAAGTTGGATATCGATTCCGCCGGCAGCCTTCCGGGCGGTGATCGTTTCAGTTCTCTCCCTGAATTTCGCAAGCTGCTTCTGGCTCGACAGGATCAGTTCAACCGCTGTATTACAGAAAAACTTCTGACCTACGCCCTTGGTCGCCAACTTGACATTAATGATCGGCCAGAAGTAGATCACATCTTATCTCAACTCGATGAAGACCACGGACTGCGAGATCTAATCCAGTTAATCGTCGGTAGTGAAACATTCCAGAACAACTGATAAAAGACGTCGGCGGCAAAGCCAGCCGTTACCCAGCCAGTCCGTTACTTCTGTCAGACGGTTTTAACAGTACCCAACTTACTTTAGCTTGTCGCTCTTTTCGCGGAATTCGGACAGCAGCGACCAGACGGTGGGGACTCGATCTTGAAGCCTTTTAAGCACCACGTCCCCTAGATTGGACTCATCAAACGGAACGGCGCGAAAATCGGAATTCACATCGCCTGACAATCGGCCGTATTTAAAGTCATAACTAAAACCGCCGACGTCGTTTAGTCTCTCTCTGCTCTGACCCTCCGCTGGTACCGTGACGTAAAACTCACCTCTCGTTGCCTGTGAGTTCGCAGGTTTATTATTGAGCCTTCTATCTTCAACCAAACTTTCATAAAGTTCCCGTGCGGTAAAGAATGCCGGATCTATGAGTTTAATTTCATCAGCCATGAATCGGCGGTATACATATTGATCATTCTCTTTGTAATCTCTCAATCGTCGTAATTCTTTTGCGAATGCCTCCTGGTAGAACGGAAAATGAGTGCAGCCCAGCACGACAGATTTGAGAGGCGGAGCGTCTTTGGCTTCACGCATTTGTTCCATCAACGTCGTCAAATGATAAGCAATGTAATTTTCTACAGAATTTAATTGAACGTTGGTTAGATTTTGTTCGGAACCATTAAATAACATGTGGTTCCCTGAGAAGTCGAACCCGTACCTCGGAAGAATGGATAGATCAATCAGCGCCTCTCGATTATCCGAGGAGGGGCCTCGATAGTCATCCCGTGGTGAGTTATCCACTTTTCCATTTTGAATGAATTCGCGCGCCCCGTCGATTGATCCGGCCAAGCCAAACGCGCCCTGCTGAAACACATCTATTGTTTGGCTCAGACGCCTTTGATCCGCGTTATCTTTTATGGCTCTGGGGTAGGCTCCGGAGAGAACGGTTCCTTTGGTTGGCACGACCGCAATGCTGGCATCTTCCCCTGGAGCTAGAACTTCGATCGCACCTTTGGCACCCGCATCAATCACTCCAACAACTTTTATATCCAATCCGGCAGCGTGGACAACTTGTTCAATATCGGGCTGCCCATAAGCTGTCGCCGTATTACAGGCAATCACGATCGCTTTCACTGGAGATTTACTCCATTGACGTTTTTGGCCGGATAGGCTGAAGTAATCTTTACCCAACAGAAAGTCCGCATCCTTCACAATCAAGTCATCTAAAAACTGCTCCTTCTTGATCACGGGGTAGTTACCGTAGGGCATATTGGCTTGATCCGCCAGAAAGATGAACGACTCTTTTTCAAAGTCGGATTTACCATCACCAAGAGGATCATGAGTACGGTTATTAAAGCCATCGGACTTAAGAATCTGTTCCAAGATGGTTAACCCGCCAGTACCGGAATCGAATACTCCAATCGGATATTTTTTGATCTGTGATGCCCGTACGCCCTCATAGGTCGCCGTAACTTCTTCGCTGGCAGCTTGTTTCACAGGATCTTGCGCTGAGACCTGCGTTGACGTTAGTATGAGTAATGCGGTACCGATCCATTTCATTGACATTCTCTTGGTTTCCATTCGATCTAAATTAACCCCGGGCCCAGCATTGGTTTCAATCACTATAATACTGATTGGGATGTCAGGTTTGAAGTCCTTTTAAGTGCTGCTCCGGTCCGGCGAACGACATGTTTGCCGCGATGCTGTCCCTCTCAACACGATGTCTCCTTTATTGCTGCATCCGTTTCCCTGTGTTTCGACGTCCGACAGGCTACAATTGTTGTGTCGCAACACCTACAAAGGCAATTAACAATCATGACTGAATGTATACGTATTGGTGTGACCGGTTCAGGGTTCATGGGCCGAACCCATGTTGAAGCAGCCAAACGGTCTCCGAGGGCCATCATCACAGCAGTTGCCGGGGGTACCCGGAGCGAAGGACTGGCCGACGACTATGGTATCGTCTGTGCTCCGGATGCACGAACATTGATCGAACGAGATGACGTGGACGCAGTGGTCATCACGACCCCTCATCACGTCCACGTGGAGGAAGCGATGCTGGCGGCGGAGGCCGGGAAACATGCGCTTATTGAAAAACCCCTTGCCACGAGCCTTGAGGATTGTGACAAACTCATTGACGCCTTTCGGACACGAGGACTGACTCTTGCGGTGGGCTATCATCAGCGTTTCCGCCAATCCAACAAGACCGTACGATCTATTATCTCGTCAGGCGAGATCGGTGTCGTGCGGTGCATTCAGATGTCGGCATTATTTGACATTCAGGCCTTACGAAACGATGAGGGTTTTGGGGGAGCCTGGAACTGGTGGACGGACCCTCGCAGTCAAGGGCATATTCTTAATAGCGGACCACACAACATCGATCTTTGTCGCTGGTGGACCGGACAGGACATTCGCAAGGTCACAGCACATTGCGGAACCTTTCGGGAAACTAATCCAAATGAAAATACAACGATGGCACTCTGGGAGTTTAGCGATGGCCTGATGGCTCAATTCTGGTCCTCCAGCGTTTGTCCCTCGCCAGGATTTGACAAAGAAGACTTCCGCTTCAGAATTATGGGCGACGAAGGAGTGATTGACGCAAATCCCTTTGGCCAAATCCTCCTCGGGAAAGGTGGCACGGCGGAAATAATCTATGAACAACCAAAGGTTTCCTTTGACGATGCTTCTCAGGCATTTGTTTCGGACGGCCGAATGCAGGCATACACTGATCAGATGACTGCATTTATCGCGCGAATCCAGGGTGAGGTGACAGATTGCGGTACTGAACATGACGGAAGAGAGGCAGTAGCAGCAATTATCGCGATGCTAAATTCCTCAGAACAGGCTTCGCAAATATCTCTGGCCGCCCCCCCTTCAACCTAACTACAATGAAGAAGATCATTCCCGGCGAAGTCTGCCTCAGGGTAAAGGATGCCCTTAAACCGTCTCGCCGCCGGATTCGACTAACTCCCTGTAACCTAAGCTACTCCTTTTTATTTAATTTGTCGTAAGTAATGAAATTTGACCGCCGACTATTTCTAAGAGCCGCAGGAATTCAACTCGCTTTGCCGGGATTTGAATCACTGGGCGCCCAGGCGCACGCCTCTTACACTGAGACCACCTCTAAACGGTTCGTCTGCATTGCTTCGAATTATGGCATGTATCCGCAAGGGTTCTTTCCCGCCGAGACAGGTTCCGATTATCAATTACCTTCTTCCCTAGAACCCTTAGATCCTCATCGTGATCAGCTCACAATCTTCTCTAACCTTGATCATCCGGGAGTCGGTGGAGGGCACGGGTGTTCCGACACTTTTCTCAACGGAATAGAATTAAAGGAAGCCAAACGTTCTCCCCAGCAGCTTCATACGCTCGACGAGTTTCTAGGTGAAACGATCGGCCAGGCAAATAGATTTTCAAATCTGAGATTAGGTACCGGAGGATTTTCCTGGTCCCGGGCGGGGATTAAAATGCCGTCCGAAGCTAATCCAGTCAATCTATATTCCAAGCTATTCGCGGAGGACACGCCGAGGGCAAAACAGCAGACCCGCCAATTTATCGCTGATGACAGCAGTATTCTCGACGTAATACGGCAGGACGCAAAACGATTGACTCAAAAGCTGAGTAAAGAGGATCAGACGAAACTCGACCAGTATCTGACGGCCATTAGAGAAGTGGAACGCAAGCTGCATCGACGAAATCAGTGGCTTGATCGGCCCAAACCAAAGGTCAATACCAATGTAATTCGCGGTGATGATCAGTCCGAGTCGATCATCGACCTCGCGTATCCCCACAATATCGCAGTAACGTACGACTTAATGGTGCTCGCGTTGCAGACTAATTCCACCAATGTCATTTCGTTCGGACATCCAGGCGGCAACCGCCTGTTCCCATTTGATGGAATTACACTCGGCTATCATTCCTTGAC
>PAJC01000142.1 GCA_002705165.1 Planctomycetaceae bacterium
CTCTTCTGGCAACCCTGCAATACAAAAGTATTTTTTGAAAAAAACATTTCGCCACCAAAGAGTCTCGGAAAGGATCACACAGACAAGAAAGCTGAACAGGTTTAAGCACCTTTGCATTTCAGAAGCCGGCCAACCGTTCATCGACAAATACAAAAATCCATCACATCTAAATGAAAGAAGAGGGTGAGCAGAGTATCAAAGTTGCCGACAATCTATTATGCCAATAGGTTGCTTTCCTGTTCTTTCGTGTTGGTAATGACCGTCCTTACTTCAAATTCTTCGTGAAGAATTCAAGGAAGGCCTGATTTGACTCCGGCGAAATAAATTCGGGGCCACCGTGCTTAGCGCCTTCCAGAGCAACAAATATCGAATCGACTCCAGCTTTTTGTAATGCCTTATGCAACATCTCGCTTTGACGAATCGGCACACCTGTATCTGCCGTCCCATGCATAATAAGAAACGGCGAGTCATCCCTGGACACATTATCCAGTGCGCTCGCATCTTTCGCTAACTTAGGTACATCCCTCACCGTGGCTCCTAACAACTTGGCGCCATTGCTATTAGCAACATCTTCTTCCGTTCGGCCGTTACCAACATTATTAGGCGGCATCGAGAGCAGCTCGGATGGCCCAAACCAATCAGCCGTCGCCTGAACACGGCTCCAAACACGTTCTTTGCCGGGATACGGCCGGATGCCAACAAGGGCAGCAAGATGAGCACCTGCCGATGTCCCCCAACAACCGACTCGTCTGCCATTTAAGCCGTACTTCTTTGCATTCTTTCGAACCCATCGAACAGCTGCATAACAATCATCAATCTGATCAGGCCACTGGCCGACATCGGTAAGTCGATAGCTAATACTTGCGATCGCAAAACCGTGAGGCACAATCCAAGCCCCTCGTTTTCCTGACTCCTTACTGCCGTTCTTCCAACCACCACCATGGATGAAAACAATCACAGGCACGTTGCCTTGGACCTCTTCAGGTAGATACAAATCCAACTTTAATGAAATATCATTGTGATTTGCATACTCAATATCTTTGAGCACCCTTACGCCTTCGGGCAAAGCTTGTTTTTTCTTTTCTTGGTTTTGCGCTGAAAGATTGGTGCCGCATAGAATCATTAGCACGAATACGGAAAGTATATTTAGGGAGTTATTCATAGGAGTTACTATTCTCTTGTTGGCTATCTTTATTGACACATTGGCCATATTATAACGCCGTTCTCTTTTAACCGGTGGAGCTTCTTTTAAAGCAAATCGGTAGAATAACAATTAGTATTTATTTTTCAGTTACAGCGTGCTCTTGTACTTATGACTAAAGCCAGCCGACCCGGCATTTTGCCCATCCTGCTACTAACTATTGTCCTTGTCGTTTTAGGTTTCAACCTATTAAAGTCAGAACCTACCTCCATTAGCTCGCTGGAATCAGATTTCTGGTTGATCTATCATAACGACGCCGATCGGCAACAACGAACCAAGGCTGTACTACGCCTACTCGAGTCTGACAATGATGTCTGGATTGGTGCCAATCTTACCGGTGTCACACTTTCCGGACTTGATCTGCAATCTGCAAACCTTCAAGACGCAACACTTAATGAATCGCTCCTCATCGGAACCATTCTAAGTGGAGGCTCCCTCAATCGCACAAATCTGGATGCTGCCGATCTTCAAAATGCCGACTTCATAGGTGCTGACTTAAGAGAGATATCACTTCTAAGAAGTAATCTGGATAGAGCAAACTTTGAACTGACAAACCTCCGTAAAGCCCGTCTTGAACAGGTCACAGCACGGAAAGCAAACTTTGCTGGCGCCGATCTCTCTGAGAGCCATTGCCTGATGGCTAACTTTACCGATGCCATCCTGCTAGATGCCGAATTCGATTTTGCAAATCTTGAAGCCGTGGTCTTTCATCGCTCAGACCTAACTAATGTAAGCTTCGAAGGTGCTTTACTACTGGACACTGATTTTCAGGACTCCAATTGGTGGCGTGCGGTTGGTATCAATCAGGTGTTGCTCGCTGACTTTCAGGAACGATTTGCTCCGTCGGAAAATGCCACCCAAGCCTTCCGCGATGATTTCGATACTTGGTTGCAAGACAAATAATCACTTCGGCAAATTACCTGACACTAGCTCTTCAATCGTCAGCTTCATAAACATGATGTGACTACGACTACCTTCAAATACGATACCGATGTGTTGGTCATCGATCTGTACTAAGCTGGGATAACCAAAACCAGTATAGTTATCCAGGAGATAGTGATGTGACTCGGGCCAACTCATGCCATCATCAAAGCTGACTTTGATGGTGTGTTTTTCACGACGCTCAACTGAATTTGGATTAGCAAACAACAATGCCGTTTTTGCTTCTCCATCTTGTATATAGCGAATGCGGATGGTGCTTCCATTACAGATCGGTTCGATCAGTCCCTGATGGTTCGTTGGGTGTTCCGTCCAGGTAATTCCAAGGTCTGACGTCACCATAACGGAACGTCGCAGATGTCGGGCTTCCCTGCTGGAACGCATATTCAGCATGATCCGCCCGTCAGTCAGTTCAACCGCCTGACATTCACTGGTTACCATTCCTGTTGGATTTCCAACCTGCCAGCTACGCCCTCGATTCTTGCTCGACATGATCGTTGAAAACGAGACTCCTTCGGCATTACGGCCCTGGACAGGCATCACCAAAGTTTCATTTCTTAGGGCAATTCCATTTTGTGGAGCAGGGGCAAACAACACCCACTCTTCCTTTTTTAAATCACGGGTAACATTTTTCAGCTCGGACCAGGTCTCACCATTATTTTTCGAAACTGCCAACAACATTTGAGCTGTTTTCCCAATTTCATACCCGGCTTCGCTACCATCACCATTCCATTGATGCTTGCCTGGTTTTCCATACATCCAAATAGCCCACACGAAAATCTTGCCCGTCTTGGGATCAACAATGACCCCCGGATCACTGATCCCGTTTTGAGCTTCAGGCAAGCCTCCCCATTGGCCGCGATCCATAATCGCTCGAGGCTTAGACCAGGTCTGGCCACCATCACTACTCTTACTCATCCCGATATCAATATCTTCCTGTAGGTCTTTGGTGCGATTACGCCGCATATCGTAGAATGCAAGTAGTGATCCATCTTTTGCTCGAGTAATGGCGGGAATGCGATAGGTATGAGTACCATCCTGGCCTTGCTGGCATAGTGCATGACCAATTCTCATTCGACGCCCTGGCATATTGTCATGGGGCACAAGCATACCCTCCGTCGTTTCAATCTGACTACATTCAATATCGATATAATGCAGCAAACTGGCCGTCGGTTTTAACTGGCAGGACAACCAAAACCAATTATCTCCTTTATTCAGCGAGATATTGCATTGAAAATCCAGACGTTCCGCAGGTGTATTAATCGTACCGATTGGCAATTTGGTTTCCAATTGCCCTTCAGGGCCACTTGCGAAAAGCGTGATACTGGCAAGATCCTGAATATCGGTTGTACCTTTCAAATCAAATCGGAAAGACCGTATTTCAATACCTTCCTCTGACACAGTCACTTTCAGCTCCACAATATTATTCGTTTTCCGACCAATCAAAGCNGGGTACGATCGCTGAAGCTGAATGGCCTGCGTTGCTGGGCCTGCTGTTAACGCGGCAGGCAACAAAAGAATAATAACGGTAATCACTAATAAGAATCGATTAATCAACATTGCCAAACNCCTTACCAAATTAAGACCCGCCGCTTATTTTACTTCGCTTAGAATGCCAACCCNGATTTGAGATTCGACGATGCATCAAATAAGTAAGAATCCCTTCCAATCANNGANCTGGTTTGAGANCCGGGCTACCTATTAGAANATTNATCNGGAACTAATTACTTGGCGACGTAGCCATTTTCATTGAACCACTCCCAGGCATCCTCGACTGTTTGTCTCGGATCGGTAATCGTGTAATCTAATTCTTCAACTGCGCGGGAGCAATCGTAGTAATGAAATAATGCCCCCATTTTGATCGCCGCCGAGTTAATATCTGATTCNCGACGAGAGAGTTTAGAAATAATGTCACCGATACAGCCTACCATTGTCGCAATCACCCGNCCCATCTTCCATTTCGGNGGCTTGTTCCCTGTCACGTCTGCAAACAAACTCCAGACATCCAGATAAGACATCCGCGTGCCACCCAAAATATAGTTCCGCCCGGCAACCCCTTTTTCGAGTGCCGTGACAATGCCTGCAGCCACATCGTCGATATGACAAATCGTCATACCTCCACTTGGAGCAATGGGAGGATTCTTTGCCGCCACTTCAAGCAGCATTTTTCCTGAAGACGGCTTCCAGTCATTCGGTCCCAACATAAAGCCGGGATTTACAATGACTGCGTCCAATCCATCATCGATNAACTTTTTAAGTTCTTGTTCTGCTTCTGACTTGCTCACCACATAGGAACATGGGATCTTCCCGANCCGAGGGCTTTCTTCATCGGCTGGCTGTTCTTCGCTTCCAATGCCAAGCGCATCCACACTGGAGACATAAACCATGCGAATGTCCTTCGACAGTGCTGCTTTGGCAAGATTAATCGTACCGCCAACATTGACTTCACGTTGGCGTTGCAATTGTGACCAACCAATATGAACCATGGCCGCCGAATGGATTACCGCATCAACTCCTTCACAGGCAAAGACAATACTCTCGTAATCGCAGATATCGCCTTCGATCAATTCAACATCGAGGCCATCAAAGCATCGCTGTGGATTAGCATCCCGAACTAANACACGCACCTCATGCCCGTTGTCTAACAGCATTCTTACTACGTTATTACCGACAAAGCCGGTACCGCCTGTCACTAAAACTTGCATTCAAAATCCTTAAATTGCGGACCACCTAAATCCGGTTAGCGGTGTGGATTACGAAGCNTTCAATCTAACAGTGATCCCCATTAGTGNGTCCAAGCAATCTGACAGAATTCACGAGAATTAATAGAAGACGTCAAACTAGGAAGAATAGAAGTGTCGGCGATGCCTGTTTGAAAAGTTNGCTTAGAGATAATACAACCAATCCGAGGAGATACCAGACATGAATCCAGAGCGTTATAATCAAGCGATAACGGTATCTTTCATTACTAGAATTCAGGTTCAAGTACCATGTTTAAACAACTGTCGATGGCACTGTCGCTCATTTTTTTGCTCTACGCAACAAGTCTACAGGCTCAGGGCGGCAAGGAACTGCCTAACATCATCTACATCATGGTGGATGACATGGGCTATGGAGATCTTAGCTGCTATGGGCAGGCGACTCTCAAGACACCTCACATCGATCAGATTGCCAAAGAAGGCATGCGTTTCACAGATCATTACTCAGGACATACCGTCTGCCGTCCCTCAAGACTGGTGCTACTGACGGGCAGACACAGTGGTAATACTCCCATCCACGGAAACGCTCCCTACACGCTGCCAGCCAATGCTGAAACCGTCACGACACTATTGAAAGATGCTGGCTATACCACTGGCGGTGTTGGCAAGTGGGCACTGGGCTTACCTAAGACAGAAGGCGTTCCATCAAAACAGGGATTTGACTATTGGTTTGGTTATTTGAATCAAAGCCGCGCTCATAACTTCTACCCGGAATACTTATGGGAAAACGAAGAACAGTACATTTTGTCGGGAAATGTGGAGGGCCCCAAGAGAAATGTCTCTACCCAACGTGAAACATATTCGCATGATGTCATGCATACCAAAGCTCTCAACTTCATCCGGCAACACTCTCGCAAACCTTTTTTCCTGCAAGCTCATTACACTATCCCGCACACCAACAACGAAGGGGGAAGAGCCACAGGTAATGGCCAGGAAGTCCCGGACCACGGTGAGTTTGCCACGAAAAACTGGCCGGAACCAGAAAAGGGATTCGCCGCGATGATCACACGATTAGATAGTGACATCGGCCAAATGATGACGCTGCTAAAAACGCTCGGCATCGATAAGAAAACTCTGGTTATCTTNACCTCAGACAATGGGCCGCATCAGGAAGGTGGGCACAAGATGGAATTTTTCAATTCCAATGGCGACCTGCGAGGTTACAAACGAGACCTTTATGACGGCGGCATACGCGTCCCAATGATCGCTCGGTGGCCTGATAAAATCAAAGCCGATTCGACCTCGGATCATCCATCCGCATTTTGGGACTTTCTTCCGACCGCATGTGAGTTAGCCGGAATCAATGCCCCTGAAGACACTGACGGCATCTCCTATCTGCCCACCTTACTGGGGCAATCTCAACCAACACACGACTATCTATTTTGGCGGGCCGGGAATAAATTTGCTGTGCGGCAGGACAATTGGAAGGCTGTTCGAGTGGACGACAAAACNAAGACTGAACTCTATGANTTGTCTGATGATATTGGTGAGTTGGACGACCTTGCGGAGAAACATCCAGAATTGGTCTCTAAATTTGAAGCCATNATGGCAAAACATCGTCAATAATTGAGTATGAGCCAGNCCCANCGACAACGCTACNNCGAGCCAACATTGTGAAATCTGCTACTTTTCAGCCCGGATATATTTTAAACCGCCGCGGAGACGCGATTTGGTTTCTGGGGCTTCCGTACATGGCAGTCCTGTTCGCCATTAGCTGTCAGATGTGGTTGCCTGCTGTAGCACTAGCTTCGATCAGTCTGTGGATCACCATTCCTCATCACTTTGCCACCTGGATGCGCACCTATGGTTTTAAGGAGGATCTTTCCCGATGGAGCCAACGCTTGATCGTCGGGCCAATGATCATTTTCTCTCTGACGATTCTGGGGGCCATCTATGTGCCACTCACTTTTTTCATGGTGAATGTATTGTGGGATCATCAGCACAGCATCATGCAGCAGCATGGTTTTAGCCGGATTTACGACTTTAAATCNGGCACCGGCTCGCGCCGCAGCGGCAAAATTGACCTNGGGTTTCACTGGGTCTTCTTTGGGAACATGTTGATCACTTCGCCCTTGTTCAGCACCATCTGGCTAGCGCAGTTCGCCGCCATGGGCTTATTACCTGAAGCTGGTACGGTCCATGTAATTCAAACATGTAGCTGGGTGATCACTGCAGGTTACGGCATCTTTTACCTCTGGCAATTAGTTGTCGGTGTACGCAATGGAAATAAGATTAATCCAGTTAAATACCTCTTTATCGGCTCCAGTTACTTCCTGTGGTACTTCTGTGCCTGGCACGCTTCCTCCGTTTTAGTTTGGGGTATCGCTCATCGAATCATGCACGGGCTGCAATACATCATCATTGTGTATTGGTATTTACGTCGAAAAGCGGAGTCTGACAAAAACGACAGTATTCCCGTCGAAGGCGTCGGCTTTAAGATGGTTCGCTACATGGTAGGCTCCAAACGTGTTTGGATCTTCGCAGCGGTCAGTCTGATCTATGCGGCCTTGTTCCAGATCGTTCTGATGGAACCACTAGAGGTTTTCGGGTTTGGCATCTTCCGAATCTCTGAAGTTGAGCGCACGATCGAATCACTGAAGGCTGTTGGCATGACCGACGCTATGTGGCAGGGGCTTTATGCGGAAATCCTCGTGGCTGGGTTTGGGATGACACACTTCTACTTCGATTCATTTATCTGGAAGGTGCGTGATAAGAAAGTGCAGAAGGGGCTATAGATCATGGAATTTCTCCAAAAATACCGAATCCTGTGCATCGTCACACTCGCCTTTGGTGGCGGCGCCTACTACGAATTGAACTACATTGAATCAACATCCAATTTTGTGCCCGTCATGGCTCAACCAAATCCTGCGGCCGAGTTACTGATCGAACTTTATCCGCAACGTCCGGGCTCGATATGCCTGGAAGCCGATCGAGCCGTGTACCTTCGTTATGATCTGGAGACCGCTAAAACAAATCTGGAAACTGCCATCAGCCAGAACTATAAAGACGATGCCAGTTACTTCTATAACTATGCTTCTGTTCTGATGTTGCTCGGTGCTCCCAAAAAAGAAATCGAGGAAGCCGTTCGGCAATGGAGGGTGCACGGAATTCCGGTTCAAAATGAATTAGATCCACGGGTAATCTATCAAGGTGTAACCTTCCCATTACCTTTAGAAGAGGGGGCGACTCGTCTAATGACCAAGTCGCTGGATGGTCGTCGCATTGCAATCGCACCGGAAATGTCCGCTACAGCCTCCACGATGTTCGCTGAAATTCAAGACCTGCTAGAACCAAACCCGAACTATCGAACAAAGAATATTCGAGCAACCACTCGGTTTACGGCATTAAGTTTGGCACATGATGGCTCCCATATTATCTCTGCTAATGAAGGGGGAGTCATGACCATCATTAATCTCGACTCGCAGAAATTCCTTCATCGTCTTACCAATACTTCCGGAGACATCTTTGCTGCTGCAGTGATCCCAAGTCGGAATATTGCAATCACCGGAGATCGTTCCGGTTTGGTGAAAATCTGGGATCTGNTTGATGGCAGCATTCTCCACACNGAACCAGCGGCCAACCGATCTGTTTCAGCGATCACCGTATCCCCTAATGAGTCACTTTTGGCCACCGGCGATTGGGANGGCAATGTGACTGTTTGGGAATTGAATGAAACCAACGGGATAAAAAAGATTGGCTTTAATGACGCTGCCCATCAAGGCGTAATCACGAACCTTGTTTTTGGGGCAGACAATACGACACTGGCCAGTGCCAGTCGGGATCA
>PAJC01000143.1 GCA_002705165.1 Planctomycetaceae bacterium
AAAAAGTAAAACAATAATTCATAAACTTGGTTGGGATGATGCCGATCAATTCACGGGGGGTGAGATGAGTTTTAAGAAAAGCTAAATCCTGGATCACCAACCAGACGAAAAGTTTTCCGCTTAGCTAGTTCCGCCCCGCGACTAACGAAGAGTAATGAGGATTCAATCAATATCTGACCGCCGCCTTGGTAAGTCAACAATACCACTCCAATTTTTTAAAGATAAGCTTCCCTTTTTAGAATGCCCCCACAAAGGTTACTTTCTGTTCGTCATAAATCCTACTTTCTCGCCCCTTCCCCCAGCTCTATCTCAAGCTGTGTTTGTGTGATAAATTGAGTTTCGACGGATCCGATCACAAACAAACAACGCAAGGCGTAAGCATTGTCTAATACCCATTCCGGCAAGCGAGACATTTGGATCAGAGGGAATCGCCGTGCCTTTGGTGCCGTCCTGTTTCCAATGCTTCTTCTGTTTGCGGCTACGACATTTTGCCTAACACCTGCTGCAGGCGAATTGCACATTGCCTACAGAGTCATCGCGGCAATACTTGCCGGTTTCAGTTTGGTAGTAATCCTTTCTTTGCTGTACTGGATTTTCAAACCTCTGCTGGCCCACCAGGACGGACACCTACTTGTCTACCTAAACCCACCTAAAGTCATTAAGGTCCCCATCGATCTCGTCGAGGTCTTTTTCGCCGGACAAAGCGATAGCTTCATGCCAAACCCCATGTCCAATCGCAGGGAAGAGCTTTCAGAATCGCGGAATATCGTCATCCGCTTGGCTGAACGGGCAACAGACTATCACGAACGGAAGGTCAAACCAATTTTCGGGTCCTGGGAAGATGGATACATCGTGATTCGAGGCACTTGGACCGAACCTATCAATAAAGAGACGTTCCGTTTCCTTAATCAGAGCCTGGTAGCTGCCCATCGTCAGCAAAAGGAAACGCTGAAAGCATGACTGGACTCCTCATCAGTGTTCGCAGCCGGCAGGAAGCCGAAACGGTAATCACTGCCTGCCCGGACCTTGATATTCTGGATATCAAAGAGCCCAACACCGGTGCGCTCGGCGCCGCAACTCCAGAGGTCTGGCTGGACATCGCAAAAATCACACTCGACAACACCGCCCTGAGTGTCGCTTTAGGGGATCTCAACGAAGTGTCTGCCAACGCCTTGGCCGATCTCCCGGAAAATACGAAGTACGCCAAAGTCGGCCTTGCAGATCAACGCGGTCTCAACTGGATTCAGGCCTGGCGTGCTATCCGTGCGCTTGTTTCAGATACCACGGAACTTGTCGGAGTCATCTATGCAGATCACGACGCTGCAGCAGCCCCCCTCCCAAATAAAATTGTCAAATCGCTTCTTCCTGAAGGCTGTCAAACATTCCTCATTGACACTTACAAGAAAGACGGCTCTAACCTATTTGACCACCTTTCCCGAGAACAATTCATCCAGCTCAAAAGTCTTGCACCTGAAGCGACGTTTGTCCTTGCAGGCTCGCTCACAGAGTCCTCCATCGATAGTGCCAAGCAACTGAATGCCGAGTTTGTGGGAGTCCGTGGAGCTGTCTGCGAGGACTCACGAGAGGGCCAAGTGAGTGCCGAGAAATCGAGACAGATCTTTAAACTCGTCAAGGCATCCTAAAGAATTCACAAAGAAAGAGCTTTCGTGTCCTACCTAATGATCCAAACTTCTGAACATCTGCAGAAATACCTTACTGCACATTCTCTATGCCCACTGGTAGGTTTTGATACCGAGTTTGTATCAGAGGACACATACCAGCCGGAGCTAAGCTTGATTCAGATTAACGCTGACAATGAAATCGCATTAATCGACCCCTATGCCATCGAAGACCTCACACCATTCTGGGATTGGCTGATCGATGACCTGCGTACGGTAGTCGTCCATGCATGTCGCGAAGAGCTGCGATTTATTTTCAACGCTACCGGAAAAGCCCCTCGTGATTTATTCGACATTCAGATTGCAGCTGGTTTTCTTGGCATGGAATACCCGGCAAGCTATGGGAATTTAGTCAACCGTCTGAGTGGGGTTTCCCTGCAGAAGGGCGAGACACGTACCAACTGGCGTCACCGACCTTTGACGGAAGGCCAGTGTAAATATGCCGCCCAGGACGTTGAGTTTCTCTTGAGCATCTATCAACTCATTAGTGATCGACTCAAGAAACTCGGACGATTTGTCTGGGTGACGGAAGAAATCCAACGCCAACAGGCACATATCATTGATCAGGAAACCACACCTCGCTGGCGTTCCATTTCCGGCATCGGTTCCCTCCAGCCTCGCGAACTGGAAATCGCTCGTCAGTTATGGCATTGGCGAGACGACCTTGCCCGAAGCGAGAATCGCCCACCTCGGCGTGTTCTTCGTGACGATCTTATTTGTCAGTTAGCACAACGCAAATCTGCGGATCGTGAGCAAGTAAAGCTGATTCGAGGCATACAACATCGCCGCATCCAAAAACAACTGGGGGACATCTTAGAAGTCATTGCCCATGCATTAGCTGTGCCAGACAGTGACTGTCCTCAACGCAACAGAAACAAAAAACCTCCTCAACGATCAACTCTGGCTCAATTCACCTACACCGCCATCTCGGATTTTTGTCAACGCAATCAAATGGCTCCCAATCTGGTGGCCACCATGTCCGACATTCGGGACTATCTGGAGCAGGAAATAGGGAGTCGCCACAGAAATAAGAAACCACGAACCATTAAAAAAAGCCAGCCACTTATTACAAGTGGCTGGCGTGGCGAGTTTATTCTTCAACTAGTTGAAGATGTATTAAGCGGAAAGCTAGTGGCCCACGTTGCTAACCCCACGTCAGATCAACCGTTGTCTTTTGCCCCCCACTCAGCGATTGACCCCTCTTCCAACTCTGACGAATCCTCACAGTAACCACATCCCCCACGAATTAAAGATGTGGGCACTGTTGATGATGAGTATCTTTCAGTTTTGAAAGAGATGCGTCACAGACGACCAGACTTTCCGCATTAACTCTACTAAACTCTCCTCTGTTATCGACCCGCACCGTCAGCTGTCAAAATCACTGGACCGTCACCTGAAGATTGCTCCGCACTGTGAAACCAGGTCATCTCTTCCTGAACCAAGGCTGTCTCAGGATTAGAACTCTTTACGACCGCACGAAATTTATGACGACCGGCTTTGCTTGCTTTGGCATAGACTTTCAACACAATTTCTTCACCTGGCCCTAAAGAGTCGATCGGATTAAATACGGCCTGCCCCGGAAGTAACTCAGCACGTCGCCCTTCGGTTTTCACCGGTTCAACACCGTAGCCAAACTGCCCTACAACGTCGATATCTTTGGCTACCTTCGTTCCTCGGTTGACAATTTTAATTTCATAAACCGCTAGTTCGTCCAGCATCTTCGGCCCCGGAGGATCATTGACGATAAGTTTGAGGTCAGCAACACCGGTGACGGCAGTTCTAAACTGGCCCGTACGACTCTCCGCTGCCGCTGCTTCCACTCGCACTGTCAATTGGTTTTGCCCGTCCTGCATCAACACACAGCTGAATTCAAATGCACGAGTTGAAGCTGGCGCGACGGAACCAATTTTCCATGATAGATTTCGATGCCCTGTCTGTAATTGATCATTGCCATCTTTGTATTTCGCTTCAGGAGGCAGTACAGCCGAGACAACAATATCTTTNGCCGTCGTATCACCAGTGTTCGCAATTTCGATTCGATAAGTTACCGGATTTCCGGCAAACTTTTTCGCCGGGCCATCTACGGTGACCGCCAACTCTGGGCGTTTGATCTGAATATCCAGGGACTTCTTATCATGCTCAACTCCACTAACNGATACTGCAGCCTGGATCGGCATAGAGCCTGGCTGTTCAGCGGTTAACTCCAATTCAACAACCTTGCTGGCCCCCACGGGAAGAACCCCTATACTTTGACCTCGCTCGATCCCGGGGCTAATCTTCAAGACAACATCTTCTGCGTCTCCGTTACCCGTATTGGATACCCGAACAACAACAATTTCAGTATCGCCGTAGGTCATCACTTCCGGGCCGTCTATTGATAGCTGCAATTCGGGCTGAGTAACATCGATTTCATTTACAATGGTTTGCGGCTGAACTGTCCATTTAATATCCATAGCGAATGGGCGGTTTTTCTCAGGCGCGAGTTTAATTTTCCAGCTAGCTGTCTTACCGGATTGCAAACGTCCAACGTTCCACTGCAATTGAACGCCGTCCGTGGTTGGAAGTTGGTCCACTTCCCCCAAATCACTTGTCAATGAAGCAATCTCAACCCATTCAGGAATGTGGGTTACCAGNAACAGGTCTTCTGCGATCGAGGTTCCACCGTTAGTAGCCGTGATAACATATTCGCCCGTCTCACCAACGCGAACCACCGTTGGCCCCTGAGAGGACACCGTGACTGCGGGNGCCTGCACATTGGTTTTCTGCATCCCGGNATTAATCGTCGCTTCTTGACTATCAAACGTTGGCACCNCATCGTCTGTTGTAGGCGTTGGCAATACACTACCTTGGTCCGAGAACNCCTGAAATTCCAATCCCTCAGAATCCGGGGTGACAATCGGAGCATTGGCTTGGGGAGCTTCGATTTCCGTGCCGGATGAAACAGGAAAGGCATCCGTATTAGAAGCCTCAGTAGGAACAAAGGCATCAGGTGTGTCCGGCGAGGTGCTAAATTCCAACTCAGCTGGTGGAGCAAATAACATCGGCTCTTCTGGTGCGATCTCAGTTAATGCCGAGTCACTTCCAACCGACTCGGGTAGTAACAAGTCTGTCTCAGGAGCAGTGACCCTAAGTACCGAAGTCGTATCTTCAGCCATGACTTCTGGTGCAGTCACGGATTCTTTTTCCGCAAGGATAATCGGACTTCCTGTTTGGGAAACCTGAATGGAAGCCGGAGCAGGGGCCGTTGTTGTCGGAACATCGTCCGCATTGCCAAAGGTAGCCAATAATCCAACCATTAACAGGAATGCACCAGCAATCGTGAGTTTCCGTGTCATGATAAACACCTATAATATTTTGAGTGTGGGGGTTTTTGTGAGCCTTGAAGGCTAACTGATTCACGAGGAATCGTTAGCTCCAATCGTCAGCCCCCTCGAACTTCGCCAACAATAATCGACAAAACTGACAAAATGATAAAATAGGTAGAATAACAACATGAGTGAAAACACGAGGCGACAACAAATCGAAGCAATGTTGCAAGAGGAGCCGAACGATCCATTCCTCCAATATGCGTTAGCGATGGAACTTGACAAAGACGGGGCGCATGACGAGAGCCTAGAATGGCTCGAGCGACTAACCCAATCTTCACCTCCCTATGTACCAGCTTTCTTTATGGCGGGACAACAACTAGCCCGTCTTGATCGAATCGACGAAGCACAGAATTGGCTTACTCGCGGTATTGCACAAGCTCAGCAACAGGGAAATCTACACGCGGCTGGTGAAATGACCGAATTCCTGGGGACGATTTCAAACTAGAGAGCTATTTGAGTCAAAGACTAAGCTAGAACTGCCGAGCAGCCGAGACGACAGCTTGTACCGTGTGTCCCACAAACTGCACACACAGAGGGAACCCTTCTTTAGACAAGCTCTTAGGAACTGATANAGCCGGTAAACCTAAGAAACTCCACGGCGAATTAAATAGCGGNTTNCCTGTTGTCTCCATCCCGGGGGGCGAAGAAGTCGTTGCAGGCATTACCAATACCTGATCTTTCCTTAACCACGTACTCACAGCTTGCCGTTGTGTTTTCTGATAATCCAGTGCTTCNTTATAGTCTTCACCGGATTGTTCTCGCCCCAACTCAATTTGAGATGCCATATGCCTGCGATAGCCATCACGATNTTCATCAAANTCCAGTTCATGNACATCTGCTGCATCACCAGCCATGAGGCGTTTATGCATCGTCGTCAATTCGACGAAATCCAAAGGGCAGTCAACTACATCCAAATGTCCTGCTACGACATCCATCATNNCATTCACTTCCACCTCACCCTGACGAAAGAAGCCATCCATCCTAAGAACATCAATATCAACNGACAGCATTCGTTCTGAGGGAAGATTCCGTAAAGCCTGATAGCAGATCACTGCATCATCTACCGTATTCGTGATAGGCCCCATGTGATCCAAATTCCGACTTAGAGGGACGACNCCCACAGTAGAAACTTCACCAAAGGCAGGTTTCAAGCCAACTACCCCACAATAACTCGCAGGGCGATTGATTGAGCCACCTGTCTGGCTACCGATGGCTGCAATACACATCCCTGCCGCCACAGCCGCTGCGGAACCACTACTGGAGCCTCCAGGGGTTCTACCNGGAGCNGCTGGATTGCGAGTCACAGACGGATCGAAACCGGCAAATTGCGTTGTGACCGTCTTCCCTAACACAATGGCTCCGGCCTCCAGCAAATTCCGAACCAACTGCGCATGCTTTTTACACGGTTCGGTTCGCCAATCAGTACCAGCCAGGGTAGGGTAGCCAGCAACATCGATTATATCTTTTATNCCTAGAGGGATTCCATGCAGCAATCCACGATCCTGGCCCGTGTCCATTTCTGATTGGAGGCGTTGGGCCTCAGCTAATGCATAATCCTTATCGACAGAGACCCAAGCTCCAATTTCTACATCCACTTCCTCAATGCGATCCAGGCAAATCGTCACTAAATCCGAAATCGTCAATTGCTTAGAACGAATTCGCAGTGCCAACTCGGCAATACTCGGGATTTTCATAGAATCTTATCACGAGCCTTAATGGCAAGCGTTTACAAGTGCACAGGTAGAGCANCCGCCCTCACCACAATTCCCNGCAGCAGCTTCCGTACCGCAATCGGGGCCACAACCGGCCACCACGGCTTCTGCAAACCTAGAAAATTGAACTTTG
This sequence comes from Planctomycetaceae bacterium, assembly GCA_002705165.1. Taxonomy (GTDB): domain Bacteria; phylum Planctomycetota; class Planctomycetia; order Pirellulales; family Pirellulaceae; genus UBA721. The sequence goes on from PAJC01000143.1 coordinate 6,893, forward strand.
GAATCATAGCGAACGGCCAATTCAGCGGTTAACTCCTCAAGCTTTGGAGANACATCGCCAAGGAAATAGAAATACAGCGAACTACCATCAAACAACTGTTCGACATCCAGGAGCACATTGCTTATCTGTTCGGCGTCGAGCAGTTCACAGCAGGCATCAAATGCCTCATTTCGATTCTGATCCAGCCGAGCTAATAACAGATCATCTTCGATCGTTACCTGGCGTAGAACTTCCCCATCACATTCCTGACCAGCAACCGATTCTACGTTCGCCAAGATCTCTCCGATCTCGAGACCACGCATTGTACGACACACAACACGGCTATGGCGTTTAAACACGACGGGATCCACTGCCGTAAATCTGCCAACGCTACCCATAGCGCCAACACGAACTAAGAATTGTGGAAAAGCAGACATATACCAAATTACAGATAAATGAAGTNGCGAACAGAATNCTTTATAATANCATTAACCNCAGGGNACCGTAAAACAAACCNTGTTTTGCNTCACCATGGTCTTGCAGCAAATCGGGGAAACCATCATTATTTGTAGGATAACCACTGCATCATTCAACAACGATATGTGAACATGGCAACAACAGACATTCTCCAATCTGCAACCATCACTTCCTGGGACGATTTAGCTGAGTCCGTACTAAACGGCCATCAAGTCACTCGTGAAGAAGCAGAAGCGATACTCCACTGCGACGATGACCAACTCCTGACACTCCTGTCAGCGGCCTTCAAGATTCGCCATAGATACTTCGGTAAAACCGTCCAGCTTTACTTTCTCATGAATGCCAAGAGTGGCTTATGTCCTGAAGATTGTTCGTACTGCTCGCAATCCAAAGTGTCAGATGCCGAAATTCCCAAATACAACATTCTCAGTCGGGCCAACCTGATGGAAGGCGCCAAGATCGCTGCCGAGCGTAATGCAAACACGTACTGCATTGTCATTTCAGCTCGGGGGCCGAGTGAACGAGAAATGAAAGCTGTCGAAACTATTGTTCCTGAAATTAAAGCCGAGCACGATCTGAAGATCTGTGCCTGCCTGGGACTGCTTGATNATGAACAGGCTGCCAGACTCAAAGCCGCCGGCGTCGATCGTGTAAATCACAATCTCAATACCAGCGAATCACATTATGGCGAGATTTGCTCAACCCATACATACAAAGATCGAATGGATACTTTGCATTCNGTTCGCAACGCAGGCATGGAAATCTGCAGTGGCGGAATCATTGGAATGGGTGAACAGATTGCCGATGTNGTGGACATGGCGCTTTCGCTACGTGAAGTGGAGGCTGAGTCAATACCTCTAAACTTTCTAAATGCCATCGACGGTACTCCACTGGAGGGCATCAATACACTGACACCTCAATACTGTCTTAAAGCGTTGGCAATGTACCGTTTCGTAAATCCAGACAAAGAACTTCGAATTGCAGGCGGCCGTGAAATCCACCTTGGTAGCCTTCAACCACTTGGACTNTATGCTGCCAACTCACTTTTNGTTGGCGACTATCTTACTACCCAGGGCCAGGCTCCCGACGAAGACTATAAGATGATCGAAGAATTGGGNTTTGAAGTGACTCGAAATATCGACTAATACTCGATCTTAAATACCAANAAAANACCTCG
>PAJC01000144.1 GCA_002705165.1 Planctomycetaceae bacterium
TTGTTCACTTTCATCCGCTTCAAACAACTCAGCCATACCTTCATCTAACCACAACGGAAATTGCTCCGAACCAAACGTTGCAAAGTTTACGGCGTGCACCGCTTCATGCAGCAAGTCGCGTTGTAATGACGGTCCATCGGCGACCAAAATAGTCGGCTTACCTCCGCGCACAACAAATAGTGATGTACGACGAGGCGCTTTGGGAAGGGTTCTTTCCAAGTGGTGCAGATACGCCTCGCGGTCAGAAAAAATGATTACGTGCACCGGAGACACCGTCAATTTATAACGACAAAACTCAGACAGACGATCCGGCAGAGTTCGCAACTGAGCAAGGATCCCTGAGAGCGATTTAGGTTCGCGTCCATAATGGAAATAGAGCCAATCCTTTTCGACAAACCCCTGCGTTCGACTTTCGGGGAAAAAACAGGTATACCCGACCGTGGCCAGCAGTGTTCGCGAGCACCATTCTCTTCGTGCTATCAATGCACGAAAGCTGTGGAAGCCTGCAATACCGGCTTGTTTTTGCTCCGAATTCATTCTTTGACAGCTCAAAAGGAAGAAGGGGTTTGCAAACCTGAACAATTGACCATTTCGCAGTTCGCGTGTATCGTAAGTTCTTTACAGGATACCAATTATTGAGTGCCTTGGAGCACCTCCTGATTGGGTCCAATAGTCTTTATGTATGATACAGGTTTAGACAGGCTCGGTGAAACATCGGCCTCATCATCAAACCTCCGGGAATCTATCTGTGCAATACGCTTCGATCGGACCTATCGCTCTCCATTTTCCCGAAAAAGTTGAGTCCATCGATACCCTTCGTGATGAATTCCCACGCTGGAATCTCGACCTGATCCAGGAAAAGACCGGAATTTATCAACGTCATATTGCAGCAGACGACGAATATGCCTCGGATCTGGGGGTTGCTGCCGCGGAAAAACTATTGGAGAAGTTCGAAATTGATCGTAACTCGATCGACTTTCTACTTTTTTGCACACAAACTCCGGACTGCCCATTACCCACCACATCATGCCTTATGCAGCAGCGTCTGAGCTTGCCAACCTCATGTGGCGCGTTGGATTTCAATCTCGGCTGTTCCGGCTATGTCTACGGGCTGGCAATGGCAAATGGTTTAATCAATAGCGGAGCAGCGAAACGAATTCTATTTATTACCGCTGAAACTTACACTAAATACATCGATCGCAAAGACCGCAGTCTGAGGACGATCTTTGGAGACGGAGCTGCCGCTTCTCTGATTGAAGCCAGTGATGAAGCAGGGTTGCAACATTTCAAGTTCGGAACGGATGGTACGGGGGCGGACATGCTGCTGCTAACCAAAAGCGGACCGAGGCAACCAATGCCTCCACGAAATCGCCATCGCTGGGACAGCGATCTCTACATGGACGGCCCAAGCCTAATCAGTTTCACGGTAGACGCTATCCCGGGGCTTGTCGACGAGATTCTGGCCAGTTCAGGAATCACTAAAACAGATATTGATTACTACCTGATGCATCAGGCCACTCACAAAATGCTTTCGGAATTAGCTTCCAGAATTGATGTACCACAAAAGCAAGTCCCTATCCGATTGTCTCACGTTGGAAACACCGTGTCTTCAACTCTCCCGATCCTGATTCACCAAATGCGGGAATCAGGTGACCTAAAAGCTGGCATGCAAAACTTACTGGTTGGCTTCGGGGTTGGGCTCTCATGGGCTGGCTGTTATTGGAAAGAAACCTTCCAAGGATAATTTGGAACTGTGTGTCGGAGCCTTTCTACATGGAAACTCTTCAAGGCCAATTTTTAGTCGCTCCTCCCGGGTTAACCGAACCTAATTTCCACCGCACCATCGTACTCGTACTACAACACGACGAAAATGGAGCGCTGGGATTGGTCATCAACCGGCCTACCAACAGTGAAATCGATAACATCTGGGAAGTAATGACAGGTACCTCTCTTTCAAATGAAGGCGTTCTATATATNGGCGGGCCGGTAGAAGGNCCGATTATGCTGCTACATACCCGGCCGGAATACAGTGAACAGCAAGTCATGCCAGGGTTGTACGTTTCCTCCCGAAAAACCAATCTTTCCAAAATCGTTTCTGAAAAGGCTCTGCCTTACAAAGTGTTTTCCGGATATGCTGGCTGGGCGGAAGGACAACTTGATGCCGAGTTGCAACAGGGCGGCTGGCTTGTCGCTCCAGCCTCCCCTGAGGATATCTTCAGCATGGAGACTAGCGATCCCTGGAAATCACTATGTCAGCGACTGGGACGGGCTGTACTGCGAACAGCAACTGGCCAGGACCAGATCCCACCCAATCCCGAAATCAACTAATTCTCTCGTGAACTAAAGTAAGTAAGTTGTCAGAAATCATATCGAACAATACTGGTCGTACCATTGCCATCGGAGATATCCATGGTTGCGCCAGTGAACTGCAGACGCTATTGGATTTGATCCAGCCATCCCCGGAAGACACTATAATTTTCCTCGGAGATTACATCGATCGGGGACCCGATTCAAAAATCGTGATTGAGACTGTCATGGCACTTCCCGAGCAATGCCATGTCATTACTTTAATTGGCAATCACGAAGTCATGCTTCTTGACGCTTTGCAGCAACCATTGATGCAATCACTATGGATCCAATTCGGTGGACAACAAACACTCGACAGTTACGGTGGAGACATTTCGTCGATTCCCAAAGAGCATCTCGCATTTCTTCGGGAGTGTGTACGATTCCACGAAACCGATGATCATTTGTTCGTCCATGCCAACTACCTACCGGCAACACCGCTGGATCAACAAACCCCGCAAATCCTCTTATGGACACACTTAACGGACCTGCGACCTCAACCACACGTTTCTGGCAAACGTGTTATCGTCGGACATACACCTCAAAAGAACGGTAAAATACTCGACTTTGGCCATCTCGTCTGCTTAGACACTTTTTGTTTCGGGAACGGAGTCCTGACAGCAATGGATGTCCACTCTAATGAAGTCTGGCAGACGGCTATCCGTACATAACCCCTATGAAAAGTCTCAACTTTATGAAAAGAATACTCCTCTCTCTGTTATTTTCCTCCATCACGCTAGCCACTGCGCAAGCTCGACAACCAAACGTGATTCTCATCTACACGGATGACCAGGGAACCATTGATGTCAATTGTTACGGTGCCAAAGACCTCACTACTCCCCATATGGATGGACTCGCAGAACAGGGCGTAAAATTCAATCAGTTCTACTCCGCGGCACCGGTTTGTTCGCCCTCACGCGCCGCTGTTATCACAGGTCGTTACCCACAACGAGCTCAAATCCCAGGCAATGTATCTTCGCATAAGGGACATGCCGGAATGCCCGCCAACCAAGTAACGATGGCAGAAACTTTTCGAGCCGCAGGCTATAACACTGCNCATATCGGAAAATGGCACCTCGGTTATGACGAAGCGACTATGCCAAATAGCCAGGGATTTGATTATTCCTTTGGACATATGGGTGGTTGCATTGATAACTACTCACATTTCTTTTACTGGAACGGGCCCAATCGGCACGACCTCTGGAAAAATGGCCATGAAATCTGGAGAGACGGTTCTTACTTTCCACAGCTCATGGTCGACGAAGCGTCCGCATTTATTGAAGCAAATCAGAAGAAGCCGTTCTTCATGTATTTTGCGATGAACATTCCTCACTATCCCTTACAGGGAACTGAGAAATGGAGACAACACTACAAAGATTTAGAAGCACCTCGTCGCATGTATGCCACATTAATCTCCACCATGGACGAAATGATCGGCAAACTAGTTGGCAAAGTCGAAAGTCTGGGCCTGAGAGAAGACACCATCATCGTCTTCCAATCAGATCATGGTCATTCTCAGGAAGAACGAACCTTTGGAGGAGGTGGCAGTGCTGGAATCTACCGGGGAGCGAAGTTCAGTTTATTTGAAGGTGGTATTCGGGTTCCGGCGATCATTAGTTGGCCCGGGCACCTACCCGAAGGGGCATCTCGAGACCAGTTGGCGACCGCGGTAGATTGGTTTCCAACGGTTGCCAGGCTGGCGGGCATCAAAAGAATCGACCATCGAATCGATGGGAAAGACATCACCGACCTGCTCATGTCAGCAGAGGCTCAATCTCCTCACGAGGTCTTCCACTGGCAGACCGGGGGAGGCAAAAATCCCCCTTGGGCAGTTCGCAAAGGTGATTGGAAACTACTGGGCAACCCGCGTGACACGAGCATGAAAGCTCCAATCACCCCGGCGGACAAACTCTTTCTGGCGAACCTTCGTGAAGATCCAACCGAAATGACAAACTTTGCAAAGCAGCAACCTGAGGTAGTAAATGAGTTGCTCAAGTTACATGAACAATGGGTCGTCGACGTCAAAAATCAGTGAATTTGAAAAATCCTCGTTTACAAGCNAGTGAGTCGAGTCCTACCGTTCTGCAATCGTCGGGTTTTCATACCAAATCAATCCAAGATTATCNCGTTCTTCACACGTNATCACATCAAGGTCGCCATCACGGTCGATATCGAACAACTGCAACAAATCAAACTTAGTTCCTTGCAGATCACTTATCGGAAACACTTGCGGTGTTAGATCTNCGTTGGCCTTCCTTCTTAACCAAGTCACTCCCGGCTTTCTTGGTCCGACATTAGGTTCCGTGCTATGTACAAAATCCGCCACTCCATCTAAATCAATATCACCAACTCGAACAGACTTCCCTTTCAGCAAATCATAAGGAGCAGGAATCGTCGTGACTTTCGCAGCGGGAGGTTGAAGCAGTAGAATTTCTTTTTGGTGAGTGGCCACTACAATGTCTTTCATGCCATCTGAATTAAAGTCAGCGTAGTCCATAAACATCACTTCATGATCTGTCCCGCCCAGTTGGTGGACTGCCCACTTAGCAGACTCCGGATCTCGCACTTCCTCAAGTCCCGGATGCTGTAACCAATTCACCCCCCGGTTCGCACCTCGACGATCCGTGAACAAAACATCGTCAAGTCCATCGTGATTCAAATCTGCTTTTATCAACGACATTATCCAACCGCTATTAGTTAGGCGGTGGTACTTCCAGTTTTCAAGATCCCTTGAGTCTGCTGGTGCCTGCAACCATCCTACTCCGGCTTCTGCCGCTTTGGAGGAAACAACTAAATCAATCCCATACTGGTTATCCACGTGCATCGGCATAGCAAACATCCATGCCTGCAGCCCCTGAGTTGCCGGGATAGGCTTCGTTTCCCAAGCAGTTGCCTGTAGATACTCAGCCGGATTTTTGGGAGCCCAGTGAACATGCATCGTTTTCACTGAACCTTCCGAACTACTGACAACATCAATGCTGCCGTCCTGATCCAAATCTACGAAAACTGCATCCTCCGGGGAAGCGACAGTTCCAACGGTCACTGCTGGCCAGAGGTAGCGTACTCTCTGCTTTCCCGGATGCAGGCAAACGCGTATGACTCCGCCTTCCTCCCACGGTGTCACCAAATCAGGAAATCCATCCTGATTGACATCAGCCATCCGAGCGCCATCTGCCCCTCGTGATGTCCCATCGATCGTATGACGCTGCCAGCTAGTCGGTTGTTCTTCGCCGGCATTCACTAACCGAGCAGAGAGTACACAAATTACCAAAAGGCAATAACGCAAATCCATTTAGTCCTCCAAAGTATCNGGNGGTTCTGGAAAACTGCGAATACGGCTGTATCTTGGATAGGACTCGAAAATATCTCCGCCATCCAAAACACGTGGGTCTTCAGTTTCAGTGAGGTATTGAACCATCGNTGCCTGCAATTGCNTGCGGACNCGAACCNCCGCNCGAGCATCAATNAGATTATTCAGACATTCGGGATCTTCTTGAATATCAAACAACTCCCAAGCNGGGCGTTTCTCTACAGACCAGTAGAAGAACGGCGCGAAGTCTTTTTCGGCNCGATGATCAATCAGAAAAGTCAANGAAGGGCAGGCATCAATATCATGGTATCCGCCGTGCATCGAACCAAGTTTATTCGGGGCATCGTACTTTTGGGGGGCGCCAGCCGGCCAACGATCAGGCCGGAAGTTACGGATCAACAAATACTGCTGAGTCCGCATTGATCTCTGCGGATAAGTCCAGTTCATATANCGCGATGACGAGTGACGCTCACGCGCACTATAAACAGCGTCACGTTGATTCCATTTGGTACCTTCCCTGTCTCCCAAGAGTCCTANCAGGCTTTGCCCTGTCATTTCCGGAGGAATTTCAACACCCGCCACTTCAAGAAACGTTGGAGCTATATCTACGAAGCTAATCAAAACATCCGTTTGCTGACCAGGCTCGATACGATCCCCCCAACGCACCGCCATTGGCACATGAATCCCGAATTCATATCCATTTGCTTTCGCTCGCGGGAAAGCCATGCCATTGTCGCTGGTCACCACGACCAAAGTATTATCCAGTTCATCAATCTCTTTCAAGTACTCCAGCATTTTCAGTAAGTGAGAATCAAAATGCTCTATTTCGGTATAGTAATCCAACAAGTCTGAACGGATGACTTCATGATCTGGCAAAAAGCCGGGCACGTCGACTGCATCGATTTTTTTCCCCGTCCGNAAACCAATACCGTCTTCAAAAGCCCGATGTGGTTCGTGTGCGCCAAACCAAAAGCAAAAAGGCTGCCCNTCTTTACGCTGACTTATGAACTGCCTGAAATTCNCGCTATAATCAGTCGAGCTTATCGAACCACCTGGTGGCTTGGCTTTTTCTGAGCTGTAGGATTTCCCGGCAGGATTTTGTTTTCTTCCGGTGAGATNCCAACGCCCAGGCCCCCATGGCTTCCCTGTATACCCCACGTGATATCCATGATTTACCAANAACTCCGGATACACTTTTAGGTGNGCTGGAAAAGAACTGGCATGCGTACCAGCATGTTCNTTCTGCCANGGATATCGCCCTGTTAACAATGTGGCTCGGGAAGGAGCGCAGCCAGGAGACCCTGCAATCGCGTTATGGATCAGTACGCCTTCGCGAGCCACTTGATCAAAGCCTGGAGTGGAAATCCCTCGCGTTCCATATGCGGAGGCATGGGGATAGGATTGATCATCCGATATCGCAAAAAGGATGTTGACCCCTCTNCCGCGGTCTTTNGATCGGCTGTGACGGANCGAAGCATCCGGTTCCCCNGCGNATATTNCACCNGACATCTGCCCCAGAANCGGCAGGAACAATATAAATGTGAAAATTCGATTCATCTTATTGTAGCTCTCGAGTGTTCAGTCAATTTCATATTTCAACTTCACAGTATAGCAGNCTCACAGNNGGGTCGTTTGTAATTGCCCCCTACAACTTTTATGATGAATTNNAATCAATCGACATCGTCTCGCAAACCCAAGGACTTCCCACATGAAAACCTCCGCTCGCAGAACCTTTCTCAAGTCAGGCATCGCAGCCGGACTCGCTACCAGTTGCCTCCACTCNCTTGCTTATGCTGCTCCTAAACGCAAGGGATGGATAGCACTGTTTAATGGCAAAACACTTGAGGGCTGGCACATAAATCCTGAGAAGATAGGACACGGAACAGGTGGACAATGGGAAGTTGAAAATGGTGTGATTGCCGGTCAGCAAGACCCTCCAGGATCCGGCAATGGCGGGATCCTGCTAACAGACCGCAAGTTTGAAAACTTCATCCTGGAAATTGATATGAAACCGGACTGGGGTGTATGTTCCGGACTGTTCATTCGTGGCAATGANCNNGGGCAGTGCTTCCAAATGATGGTGGATTACCATGACGCTGGAAATGTAGGTCACATTTACGGCGAAGGAACAACGGGCTTCAACACCCGAGCCTTCGACATTAATGGAAAATACGATGACAATAAAAAGCTGATCGGTATCACGACTGACAAACATAAAGAGGCAAAGGATTGCGGTCTGGACTATACATGCACTCCGGAAGCGTGGGTCAAGGCCTGGAAACTGACTGGCTGGAATACCGCTCGTGTTGAAGTATCCGGTAAANACCCACAAATCAACACTTTTATCAACGGGTTGAAGGTCGCTGAATTTAATGGCGAAACCTGCAANGCAGCCAACTATGACAANGGAAAGATTCATGGCATGCTGGGTTCAGCGGGTAGCGTTGCTGTTCAGGTACATGGTGGANCTGGCTGGCCAAACGGATCGAAATGTCGTTGGAAAAACATCCGCATTAAACCTATGTAGTTCAAACCCCCGCACCAACAATGATCCGCCAAATATCAGAAAGGGCGCACATGAAATCGTTATTCCTCCCGNTACTTTTACTTCTTATCAGCTGTTCCAATACTCGTTCCGAAACTAATTGGACTCAATGGCGGGGAAGTGGAGGTGATGGACTGTCCGATGCAGCAAACGTCCCAAAACGTTTCTCCGCTGACAATGTGATCTGGAAGACAGAAGTNCCCGGAGCAGGCCAGTCCTCNCCCATCTTTTGGGAAAACATGGTGTATGTCACTTCTGCCATCAACAAAGGTGCCAGCAGAATTANCATCGCTATCAANCGCACATCNGGTAAGATCGCCTGGCAAACCACCGTGTGGACAGGGGAACCAGAAGAAACNCATTCGATGAATAACCGAGCGTCCAGCACCTGTGCAACAGACGGCAGGNACGTTGTCGCATTCTTTGGCAAAGGAGGNCTTCACAGCCTCGANGCTAAAACGGGCGAAATCCTGTGGTCACGGGATCTNGGANNTTTTGAAGGTCCATGGGGAACCGGAGCGTCTCCNGTAATCGTCGANAATCTCGTTATCCAAAACTGCGACGCTGACAATGAATCATCCCTCANCAGCTTTTAATCTTAAAACCGGCAAAACAGTCTGGCAAACATCTCGTGAAACGATCCGAGGCTGGAGTACACCGATTGTATTCCAAACAACTGCCCGAAAAGAGTTGATTCTAAACGGCCACTCCAAAGTGGTTTCCTATAACATCGCCACTGGCAAGGTTTACTGGGAATGTATCGCCAGTGTAGGGCGGGGCACTCCCACACTGGCTCTCACCAAAGATACTGTCATTTCTGTCCCGGGCCGCTCAGGAACCATGGTCGCCATTCGCCCGGGAGGGTCCGGCGATGTCTCAGGAAAACAGGAAGCCTGGCGAGTACCTCGTACGGGCGGCCGCGACCTGCCAAGCCCACTGGTCATTGGAAATTACCTGATTGTCACACGCCTACGTCCGGGGATCATCTCCTGTTACAACAACAAAACGGGGGAGCTGTTATGGCAACAACGAGTCGAAGGTGCATTTTCATCGTCACCAATTGCAATCAATGGCATCGTGTACACCGTAACTGAAGATGGTGTAACCCACGTTTTTAAGCCGGGAGATTCATACCAAAGCATTGCTAAGAATTCGGTGGAAGCCACATTAGAAGAAACGTTCCGGGCTTCACCAGCAGCTTTTGACGGCCACCTGCTTCTCCGTTCTGACAAATACGTTTATTGCATTGGTAACAAATAGTGAACCAGCCAATCTCAGAGCCTATCCGTCCAGACGAGGTTCCTAGTCTGGCCGCCGATGTCGTAACGAGTGATCGCTTTCCTGTGCTGGCCACAATCGATGAAAAGACTCCGCGGGTGCGTCCTGTATCTCCGGTGAAGACCGAAGGATTCACCGTATGGGTAGCCAATCTCAAGAGTTATCACAAGACGCAGGAAATTGCGGCTAACCCCAATGTAGAATTATGTTACGTCAATCAAAACCATGATCAGGTCCGTATCACAGGAGTCGCGACAACTGAAGAGAGGGCCGAGGTTATTCAGGAGATCTGGAATGCCAATCCACTACTACGGCATTACCTTGGCTCTCCGGACAATCAGATGTTAATCATCTACCGCATCGAGCCGACCCAGGTGCGTTACATGAAAGAATGGGCACTGGAGTACCACGAAGTCACCCTGTAAACTGGCGTCTATTTTCGTTTGGGTGCTGCCTGTAAACGCTCCCAGTGAACGCGTGCCACGTCCCACATGTAGGTATTAATGCCGGGATGTCCAATCAGTGATTTGTCTGCGGCAAGTCTAATGTACTTACGCGCCAGTTCATCTTTCTTCAAGACTTCGTAATACAAACCTAAATAGAGATGCGCGTAAAACAAGCGGCCCTTCAACGTACTGGCATCCGGCTCTCCACGCCCAGCATCGTTGAGAACATCCTGAGGCGTCGCTGTCCCCCGATACATTTCAAACACCTTCATCATAGGAATCCGGCGATCGTTTTTGATCGGCAAC
>PAJC01000145.1 GCA_002705165.1 Planctomycetaceae bacterium
CGCACTGACGTTCGAAATCCAGGAAACGCTAATCGCACTCGAAAAAACTACCGAACGCGAATGGTCCCTGTTCTATCGCTGTCTGCAACCGACCAGTGAATTACACATCTTCACCCGAGCCCAAACTGGCGAAACACGAGCTTTTTGTCCTCAACAGATCATGAGTCTTGATGACAAAGACCAGTGGACACGTGGAATTTCCCTCAACAACCGCAGGTACTTCAATGTGGAAGACCTGCAAACACTTGGCCATTTACAGGGTATTGCAAGTGATCTGTCTGCGGTACTGGGGAACTATGATCTCAAACTGTCTGATGTGGAAATCAAAACCACGACAGGCTTAAGCGGATTCCTCAGCGAAGTTGCCCATAGCAACTGGTTTCTTTGGGCAACATTAACCATGGCAATTTACGGCCTGATCGCTGAATTAGCGGCACCAGGACTCGGGTTCCCGGGGTTGGTTTCGTTACTCGGATTTGGACTTCACATTTGGGCACGTCATTTAAATGGCACCGTCGATGCGCTGGAAATAATACTCATCCTTATTGGGGTGATTTGCATAGGTGTCGAGTTATTTGTAACACCAGGATTTGGGCTCTTTGGGATTGGCGGAGCATGTTCACTATTGCTCGGGCTGATTCTTGCCGCTCAGTCGTTCTCACTGCCAACCAATCCCTTCCAACGCCAGCAGATTGCTAATTCTGTGCTGGGTATTGTCGGAACCATCATCGGCACTGTCATCCTTTATCAAATGTCGATTCGGCTACTTAGGGACTCCTGGATCGGTCGCCTAATAGCGCCGAAAAACAACGATTTGGCGGCGGCCCAGCGCAACAGTTGGAACGAAGCAATGGTTCATTGGGAACATCTGGTTGGGAAAACAGGGCAAACGACGACGCGCCTGTCCCCCGCCGGTAAAGCGCGACTAGGATCCAAAATATATGATGTCGTCAGTGATGGCGAAATGGTCAGTGCAAACTCCCTGGTCAAAGTCATTGAGGTAACCGGCAATCGCATCGTTGTTTCAAAGTCACCCTAAAGGTTAAGCTTAATCCTATGGATCCAAACATAATCTGGGCAATCGCTCTCATAACAATCGGTGCAGCTCTCATTTTTCTCGAGCTATTCATCCCGTCCGGTGGACTGATAGGTATAGCATCTGTCGGGTGTTTTATCGGAGCAACTTACCTTGGCTATCAGGCGGGGGAAACAGCCGGTATGGCCACTCTCTGTAGCTCCGTTGTGGTTATAGGAGTAATGATATATCTGGCGCTTAAGGTTTGGCCCTATACACCGATGGGAAAGAATGCCATACCGACGGACGAAGATCCTGCCTCCGCAATCACGAAGCCGCTGGAACACCTCGTCGGCTTACGAGGTGTCAGCACCTCATCCTTGATGCCAAACGGACGAATTGAACTCGACGGCAAAACCTATGACGCGGTTAGTCCGGGGACGATTATTGAGGAGGGTGCCGCTATAGAAGTCCTCAGTATTGAAAGTAATCGTATTCTGGTCACGCAAGTTGATGGCATAACACCGGGAAAAGAAGCTAACACAAAAACAAATGAAGCAGCGATTAAATATTCCACTTTTGAAGATGATCTGGAACAATCGTTGGGAGACTAACCAGATTGGAATTTAGTGAGATTAGATGAAACCAAAGTAGAATTTTGGTAAAACGATGGTTGGTATGAAGTTCCCACACTACAAAGTGAGGGTGTTTTCTAAACTCTTCGAAGGTGAAACTTCAATGAATTACTATTTGCTAGCTCAGGAAGGCAAGCTGGGAGTAACGGAGATAGCTCTGATTGTTGCCCTAGTCTTCCTACTGGTGGTTCTCTACATTTTCCTATCCTATTTCAAGCTCTATATTCAATGTAAATTGACTCGTGCTGGAATTGGATTTGTTGATCTGATCAGTATGACCTTTAAGAAAATTCCGGTTTCAATGATCGTTCAAAGCAAGATTATGGCCGTCAAGGCAGACTTGACTGAAGACGAAGGTGTAACGCTGTCAGCATTAAATTCTCATCACTTAGCCGGAGGGAATGTGCCGCTGGTCATTCGAGCATTAATTGCAGCTCGTAAGGCAAAAATTGTTAGCCTAGGATTTAAAGAGGCAATGGCGATTGACCGTGCAGGTCGAAATGTACTCGAAGCGGTTCAAACCAGTGTCTATCCGAAAGTAATCGATTGCCCTTCACTTGATTCAGGTAAAGCAAAATTAGACGCTGTGGCGAAGGACGGGATCGAGCTATACGTTCGAGCCCGAGTGACTGTTCGAGCCAACCTCCAACAGTTAGTCGGTGGTGCCACAGAGGAAACAATTACAGCTCGTGTTGGTGAGGGTATTATTAGTGCCATCGGTTCAGCCTCCTCTCACAAAGAAGTGCTGGAAAACCCGGATGTAATATCTAAAAAGGTACTGTCAGATCGTCTAGACTCGCAGACTGCCTTTGAGATCGTCTCCATCGACATTGCAGATATTGATGTCGGTGGTAATATCGGAGCGAAACTACAGGCGGATCAGGCCGAGGCTGATACCAAGGTTGCCAGAGCTAGAGCTGAAGGGCGCCGAGCCATGGCAGTGGCCTCGGAGCAGGAGAAAGAAGCTTCGATCCAAGAAAGTAAAGCTCAGTTAATTTCAGCAAAAGCAGAAGTGCCCATGGCTATTTCGGATGCCTTTAACTCAGGCAATTTAGGCATCATGGATTACTATCGCATCACAAATATTCAGGCAGATACAGAGATGCGAACTTCATTTGCCAAAGGGCCTGCGCCGGAAGAGTCAACGCTGGAATAGTAATTTGTAATGGCTGGTTTTATCAAAACAATCATCGATGGAATTCTTGAGGGACTGGACCAAATGGCTCAGGACCCGCAGGGACCTCCGCAACGACGACGCGTTCCGCAACGGGCTCCTAATAAGCAGGCTCCCATGGGGCTACCACAGGGACAATCAAAACCTTTATCGCCTTTCCCGGCGACTATACAAAGTGCGCGGGATTTGGAACAAGCGGAAAACAAACAAGTAAAAGATACTCCTATCGATCTCAAACAGTTTACTCCAGCGTCTGACAAGCGATCGGTCAAACCTATCGCTCCGTCTCAAGCTGGAGTTGCGAAAGGCCCAAGTGATCCAGCTATTACTGCTCGAGACCTGCTCCAATCTCCGGGTGGCGCCCGGGAAGCGATGATCGCCAGCGAAATTCTCAACCGCCCGGAACATCGCTGGTAGTCACTTTGAAGAAGCTATATTCAAGTAGTTTTTCAGTACATTCTATTCCAGGTGAGGACGTGAAAACTGTTGGGGAAATCACTAGAATAAGCCTTAGCTTTTTCAGCTCGTGCAGCGCACCTAGCAAACCATAACTTTCAATAAATACTCCAAACCGGAATTAAAAATAACCTACAAGGAAAGAACAACATGAGTGTTAGCTCGATTGAACCGGGAACAACCAAAATCGGCTGGATTGGAACCGGCGTGATGGGTGCCAGCATGTGTGGGCATCTAATGGACCAGGGGTTTGAATCTACTATCTACACCCGCTCTAAAGAAAAAGCTCAAGGTCTGCTCGACAAAGGAGCTCACTGGGTGGACAGTCCGAAAGCGGTTGCTGAAAACAGCGATGTAATCTTTGCCATTGTCGGTTTCCCAGCCGACGTACGGGCAGTCTTTCTGGGTGAAGACGGAGCGTTGGCTGGAAGTAAAGAAGGAAATATCCTAGTTGATATGACCACCAGCGAACCTTCACTGGCCGTTGAAATCTATGATGCCGCCAAGCAGCGGGGTGTTCAGAGTGTTGATGCTCCTGTTTCGGGCGGTGATGTCGGTGCAAAGAACGGCACCCTATCGATCATGATCGGTGGAGATCAAGACGTCGTAGAAGCATTGCAACCGATGTGGGATGCCATGGGACAAACCATCGTCCATCAGGGAGGTGCCGGTGCCGGACAACATACCAAAATGGTCAATCAAACGCTGATTGCCACGAATATGATCGGGGTCTGCGAAGCTCTACTCTATGGCTACAAAGCGGGACTCGATCTACCAACAGTCATGCAATCTGTAGCTTCCGGCGCGGCCGGCAGCTGGTCACTGTCAAATCTTGGACCGCGAATTATNGATAANAATTTTGATCCAGGCTTNTTTGTTGAGCACTTTATAAAAGACATGGGAATTGCTATNGATGAAGCTAACAAAATGGGGCTCTGNCTGCCTGGCTTAGCACTTTCCAAACAGCTCTACGAAGGTCTCAAATCACAGGGACACGGTCGTGACGGAACNCACGCTNTGCAACTGGCTCTGAATCGTCTTTCCGGTGTCGACTGGAGCTAAGATTCTCACTTCCTCAAATAAAAAAGAAGGGTCTGCGAATGAATTTCGACAGACCCTTTTTTACATTTCGTGAAGACTGATTATCTAGTAAACCGAACCCCCGTGGTCTTGAGCTTCCGGCGATAAACTTTGTCTTTGGTTGTGGCATACAAATAATCCAGTTCCGGACCACCGAANGTAACATTAGATAAAAACGCCCGTTGAGGCTTCGAAAGAATGCCGCTCAGTCGTCCCTGTGTATCGAACACCTGCACACCTAATGTTGTACANACATACAATCGTCCCATCCTGTCCACCGTCATACCATCAGCACCACTCTCGCTCAAACCCACCGGCAATTGCATCGTACTGTACGGTTGCTGATGCTTTAGTGAGCCATCAGNCGCAATGACAAAGTTCCACAGACTGGCNCCCTTCATATCAGAAACGACAAGTTGTTTTTGATCTGGCCAGGCAATGATACCATTGGGAAACGCGATCCCTGCAGCAACTTCCTTTAGTTTACCGTCTGGCGATATATTCCATATTTTCCCATCAACATGGTCCGTAAAAAAGACATTGCCATCGGCCAGCACGACGAGGTCATTGCAGTTTACACCTTCGGCAATCGCAGCAGGTTTTCCAGCATCGTCAAATTGAACAATTGCTTTCCNACCAATGCTCGTTCCGTATAGCTTTCCATCTGCCCCAAAAATTAAACCGGCAGTCTGATTAGCCTGATCGCTAAAAAGTGTGACTTTTCCATCTAATGTAATTTTAAAGATCTCGGAAGTTGGGACGTCGGTAAAAAACACTTCACCTTGATTATTCACCGCAGGACCTTCTGTAAACTGATGGCCTTCCGACAACAGCTCCCATCCCTCACCGTCGATTATAATCTGGGAGATCGGTAAATCCTGAGCGCCAACCGGCAAAGAGAACCCGCCCCACAAAAGCAGAAAAAAGAGGTGCTTCTTGATCATTTCAAATTCCTTTGTTTACTTGTTCGCATTTGGAGTCTCAGGATGATCTCGCCACAACCATTCAAGAATCTCAGGAAGAATTGTTCCACCATGTCGACCACTATGTCCTTCTGTTCCCATCACAAACTGATAGTCATAGCCAGCATATTTCAAAGCCGCAGCCATCTGTTCATTAGCCAATGGCCAATTACCGAACAAGTTGTCCAGATCTGAACTTCCTTCCTGAAGGAANATACGAATCGGCTTTTTTTCTGCTTTACGAATAACGGCGGGATAAACATGGCCACCNCGAATGTTGGTNAAACTACCAATGTAAGAAACGACTTTGGAGAAATAATCAGGACGTTCCCAAGCTGCCGTAAACGCACAAATGCCACCGCTACTTAATCCACAAATCGCTCGACCTTCGGCAGAGTCCGTAAGGTTGTAACTTTTTTCAACTTCCGGCAACAACTCTTCAATCAAAAATCGTGCGTACAGNTCGCCAAGACTGTCATATTCAAAGCTACGGTTACGTCGTGGTTTNCCTCCTGCCTGTTCCGCAGGAATAACCCCNGGATTAATAAAGATNCCAATTGTAACCGGCATCTTGCCTTGNGCGATCAGATTGTCAAAAACGACAGGTGCTCGTGAATGCCCATTCTCGCGAACGTAACCACCACCGTCATTAAAGATCATGACACTAGCCGGTTTAGATTTGTCATATTGAGCAGGTACGTAGATCCAATAGTCACGCTGAGTGCCGGGAAAGACTTTGCTGTTTTCCCAGCGATGTTGGGTTACTTTACCCTGCGGAACACCTTCCTGGCGTTGTGAGACAGGCCCGTACTCGTATTGACTTTGTGCAAACAATTGAGAAGAACACCCCAACAGTAGGACAGCCATCATCCCGTGAGTTAGATTTCGCATGATTGATTAAATCCAGGGTAAGAAAATTCGATAGTTGGTTCTAGCACTTATCATAACACTGTTTGAATAATGACTGGTGGTAGCTATCCGATTTAAGATGAGCGCATAGACAAACGACGCCTGACGAGCAGACGTCGTTTGCAATTCGTTTTATATCAGCGACACGTGTAAGAACTACTTCTTACGGTGACGGATCTTGGCACGCATACGTCGTTTCTTACGACCGATTTTGCGACGTCCTTTTCCTGTACGTTTTGTTCCCACTGGGAATTCTCCAATTCGTGACTCAATTTAATGAGAAGCTGGCCGGCAAAGCCGCCAACCAAAAGTTTAATCGTATACTCTACCTACCATTCACGCAACCGGCGAATCTCCTGTTTTCTAGTCTAAAACCAGCTTCCAATCACTTCGAACCGGTCATAGTAATACCCCGTATAAAGCTCTTCTGAGCTACAAAAAACAAAATGATCATCGGCAATGTAAACATCACGCTAGCCGCCATTAACAGATGTGTCTGGTCGGCATACGAACTCACAAACTGCTCCAACCCATACGCTAACGGGAATTTTTCATGATCACTAAGATACAACAATGGTCCACTAAAGTCGTTCCAACTCGCCACAAGCTGAAACATGGCCACCGTTATAAGTGCAGGTTTACTCAGTGGCAAAATAATCCGCCAATAGATACCTAACTCACTCAGCCCATCAAGCCTTGCTGCTTCGCTGATTTCCTCAGGAATTGATAAAAAGAATTGTCTCAGCAGGAAGATATAAAATGCATCTCCCAAAAACGTTGGGAGAATAATTGCTGCCAGATGGTTATAGAGTCCAAGTTCACTGAATAGCACAAATCGGGGAATCATCGTAACGTGCCACGGTAACAGCATCGTACCAATCATGACCGCGAACATCAGATTCCGCCCACGCCATTTCAGGCGGGCGAACCCGTATGCCACCAAAGAACATGAAATCACTGTCCCCACAACACTGCCGACACATAGCACAATCGAATTCGCCAAATACTTCACATACGGGATGGTTTCCAAAGCATCCCGATAGTTTTCAAGCAGCACTCTATCGGGTAGTAAAGTATAAGGATCACTGGTCAATTGCTCAGCCGGCTTCACTGATGCCAGCAACATTAAAAGCAGAGGCAGCAGAAACATTCCGCTAACACACAGCAATACCATCCATTTCCATTTCATCTCTGCTTTATTCATCAGGCTGTTCTTCCGCGAAAGAAGGGCGACCCTGAATACGATCAATATGTTCCTGCATGGTCTGCTCCAGCATCTTCAACTCAGTTCTCAAATCCACCACTTCATCGTCATACATGACACGTTGAACTAAATTGTTCACTTCGCGGTAATAACGACTCGCCCCGGGTACCAGTGGTGTTGGCACTTGCTCCGTTGCGGCAAACTCCACAAACCTCGCAAATAACGGATGCTCGTTTAAATAGGTTTGAAATTCAAGCGATTCAACCACCTGCTTTGAGACCGGAATCCATCCACCAGCGGCACAGGTTTCAGCGGCATCCTTTTCATGCCCTTCCGCACCTGTCCAAAACTTAATAAATTCCCATGCTCCTTTGGCATTATTAGCATGTCGCGGAATGAGAAATACATTTCCATTAACCCACCCATTCTTTCCCTGACGGGACACTACGGGTAACGGCCAAACACCGTAACGAGGCACTGGCTCCCCCTTAGTACGACTAACTTCTTGTGCCGCTTCGATATCTCGTACCCGCCATTGGCCATCCAGAATTACGGCATATCGATCGGCCAGTAATGGAAACATTTTATTAGGAAGTGACTGATCATTCTGCCTGTAAGTGGCAACAGCATGGGCACCAAGCCTCTCACGATAACCCTGCATCCACTGCAATGCAGAAATGATTGCTTCGTCACCGGCCGTGATCCGGCCATTCTGCTCATCATAGAAATCTCCTCCAAAGACGGGCCCCCATGCCCAAAGTCGACGAGGGTCGGGCAAATACCCGACCTGGCGCAATTGACCATTCGTATATTGGGTACACAACTCAGAAATCATGTCCAGTTGCTCCACAGACTCAAGCTCAACAGGTACAGGTCCCCCTAAAGCTTCCTCGACCATTTCACGATTGAAATAAAGAGCTCGAATATCAAGTCCGTTACATACGGCATATAAGCGACCATCGTATTCCCCCAGACTTCTAGCCGATGGAAGAAGCCACTTTCTCATTCTTTCCACTTCTTCTAAAGGAGCAATCTCGTCCATTGAATAGATCGCACCGCGAAAAGCCCAGTCACCGACAATGGGATCATCCTGGTTGATTAGGTCGGGTGGATCACCACCGGTGATCGATAGGAACAGCTTCATATCAAAGTTATTTCCGGGCATCGATACAGCTCGCACATAATAGTCTTTCTGGCTCTCATTAAATCGTCGTACGACATCATCCACCACTTCACCATCGGGACCTGACCAAAAGTGCCAGAAAACAACTTCCTCCCGATCCATTGGAGTTTCACTCGTTAGCGAAATGGTAGTCCCCCAAACGGCAACTATTCCGGCGATTAACCATAGGATCGTAATGGGAAGTTGCCGAGCCATTAAATACGTACCCCCCGATAATGAACCCAATTACGGCTCGAGCGGAATAGGCCCCATGTCATTAATGCCAGTAAAACAAATAACACCCAGGCAATGGCTGAGGCATAACCCATCTCCAAATCACGAAATGCTGCCAGGAACAGCTGCAGGGAAATCAACAAGCTTGATTCTGCGGGTTGCCCGGTTCCTTCACTAACAAGGTAAACCTGAGTGAATGCCTGNACGGACTGAATNATTCCCAAAATCAAATTAAAAAAGATAATNGGGGACAACATGGGTAGCGTGATGTAACGAAACTTTTGNAANCTCCCTGCTCCGTCCAATTCAGCCGCCTGATACAACGTGGTATCAATATCACCTAAAGCCGCCAAATAGATAAGCATAAAATTCCCCACNCCCCACAGAGACATCAACGTTAAACCGTCTTTAGAACCGAACTGAAATGGAGATGAGATGGAGANCCCTTCCTGAATNCCCTGAAACCACAAGGGAGGCGTTTCATAAAAGAAGGATAGAAAACCATTCACCATCCCATCGCGAGGGTCCAGCAACCACAACCATAAAATTGACGTTGCAACCATCGGTACCATCGACGGCAAATANAACAACGTCCGAAAAACAGCCTGACCACGAACTTGCCAATTCAACATCACGGCCAGACAGATCGCCAGCATCGTTGATAAAGGGATCGAAACGGCAGCATANTAAAACGTATTCCACAANGCCTTACCAANACCTTTGCCTTGAACAATTTCGCTGGCAATACGTTCATAGTGATCTGTGCCGATATATCGGGGCGACGTCAGCAAGTCATATTCAGAGAAGGACCAAATCAAAGATGCGACAAAAGGGTATACAAAAAGAAGAGCGAGACCAAACAGCCAGGGGCTAACAAACAGCCACCCCGACCACCGATGGATTCCTCTTGCCNCCGCTGCCATGACGATTACTCTTCTTTACTTGTCGCGGCTTNAACGGCACGNCGATCAACNAGGTCGTAAGAACGACCTGACTCCATCGTCACGTAATCCTTCTCTCCTTCAGTCACCGGCCGGCGACGATCATAAAAATGCACAGCACCGTCGCCTTTCACTGCCCCGATCCGACCCTTGACAATCAATGCCGTCCCTTCATCAATACCAATTCCCAGCAATTGTGGGTACTTATCCACCAATGAGGTCATATCCTTAAAGCGATTACGCTGTTTGAAGTGCTGGTCAATAGCCGAGCCCGGTAAAAATCCAAATCCCTTTTCGTAGCCAGGTGCCATGATATCACGATTTCCAAGTGGATTTGCGCGCGCGAGATAATCACCCTGAATGGAAGCTCCGGCAGAACTACCGCCAATAACACCGCCCTTGGCAAGCACTGCATGAATCAACGGGTAAGCCTTTGTGTGTTCATAAGCGTCTACAAAACGCCATTGCCGTCCACCGCCAAACCATACGCCATCAGCATTTTTCAAAGCCTCCAGCATTTCCTCGGATTCAACGGCACTTCGCTCGCGTTGTCTCAGGACGGTGATATTCTTCGCCCCGCCAGCTTCAAACATTCGCTTTCCATAATCTTCAGGCAATGGATCAGGCATGGAGGTGGGAAGGACTACGATGTGAGCGTCTTCGCCACCAGCCGCAGCGACAAAC
Source organism: Planctomycetaceae bacterium (assembly GCA_002705165.1). Lineage (GTDB taxonomy): Bacteria > Planctomycetota > Planctomycetia > Pirellulales > Pirellulaceae > UBA721. The sequence continues at coordinate 10,457 of PAJC01000145.1, forward strand.
TCTTTCACCAATTCAAGCGGCATACGTCCACCTCCGACGATCATCAGTGTTCCTTTTTCTACGATCGGTTCCGTCATCTTCGCTGCTGGAAAAACTGGAAGTTGACGATCACGAACGATTCGCCGCAAGCTTGTCAAATCAATGAGTGAGTCTGCGGAATACTTAACTATTTCCTGCTGTCCTTTGCGGCCACGCGGTAAAACAGCCGTAACTGCACCGGCACCTACCACTTTCATAAAACGACGATCTACCAATAAAGCCGTATCTTCATCAATCCCCAGTCCAACTTTGGTGGCATGTTTACGTATTGCATTCTGCAATCGTGCTCGCCTATCTCGTTCTGTAAAATGCTGATCGATAACAGCTCCAGGTAACAAATCAAAGCCTGTATCTAATTGAGGCCGACGCGAACCACCTACTATCGCCAACCGTGATTGTATGGCTGCTCCGGCACTCGTGCCCCCCACAACTCCCCCGCGTTGAAGTAACTGGTCCAATTCTTCTTCAAAGGAAGTACCAAGGTATCTGTCAATGATACGTTGCTGAATGCCGCCAACGAACCAAACCCCCGTTGCCTCTTGAATACTTTTCAAAAATGGTTTTGACGATGCCTCTTCACGTGACTCTGCATGAACAATTATCACGCTGCTAACATCGAGATCATCCCATGGTTTAGCAAAACGGTCTTGTTGATCAGTACCGGCATCAGCTGACGCCGTCGTCACAACTAGAATCTTTGCTTCATGACCACCAGCCCAGGCTACGAATTGTCCCTGTGCAGCTGTTGGTATCATGCCTCCACCAACAATGACAAGCCTTCCCTGAGCTCCAACAGGATCCACGTACAGATCATTTGCAAGTGTCTGTTGTACGGTTAGTAAAAGTAATGCCAGTAAAGTGAAGCGCATCGTTTGAATGTTCAAGTAGTTAGACTCCGTGGAAGATACGTGTTTTTAAGTAGTTTAAGATTCGTTGCTAAGTACCTTCGCACCAGCCTCCAGTGTTTCAACAATTTTTTCAACGTCGTATACGCAACCGCCCCAGGTACCGCCCCCGACTTTTTGCAGAGCAGCCCATAATCGAGTGTCATCGTGCAGGGCAGCATCTTCGGCAAGACCTTCGAGCCTCCCGCGAGACGCGAGCAGTTGGTCTGCTTCTGCCGGTGTCAGATCTTTGTCTGCTGTCCCAATGAGATTCACCGATCCGTTCAATTCGTTACGGTCTACGATGATTTCAATACGATCACCATCTCGTACTCGACCAATCGGGCCATCTGCCAAAGCTTCCGGACCAACATGCCCGACACATGCACCGGTACTCACTCCGGAAAAGCGAGCGTCCGTTACAATCGCCACTTCTTTACCCCATTTAAGGAACTTGAGAGCCGAAGTCAATTGATAGGTTTCTTCCATACCGGTTCCCAGTGGGCCACGCCCTAACAGTACCAGAATATCCCCGGGCTTCAGTGCCGGTTCGATTTGACCTTTGATTGCCAAGATGGCATCCCGTTCTGATGTAAACACACGTGCCGGTCCAACTTTACGATAGACGCCATCATCATCAACAACGGACGGATCAATCGAGGTCGCTTTAATGACGGATCCTTCCGGGCAGATATTCCCTTGAGGGAAACAAACCGTACTCGTGAGCCCTCGATTTAGAGCCACGTCGGGAGGAAGAATTACGTCATCAGGGTTGATACCATCATGTTCCTGAAGCCGATTTCGTAGCGTTTGACGACGTTCTGATTGTTCCCACCAATCCAGAACGTCATTTAGTGTCTGCCCTGTAATTGTCAGCACAGAAGTGTCCAATGCCCCCATTTTCCGAAGATGAAGCATCACTTCCGGGACGCCACCAGCCAGAAAGAACTGTATGGTTGGATGATTTGCCGGCCCATTAGGCAGCACATCGACAAAGCGAGAGACTTCACGATTNACTTCGCTCCAGTCATCCACCGTAGGCCGCTTCAATCCACCAGCATGAGCAATNGCGGGGATGTGAAGTAATAGATTCGTCGAGCCACCACAGGCAGCGTGAACTACCATCGCGTTGCGAATCGATGCATCCGTCACAATGTCTTTTAAGGTGAGTTTCTTCTCGACTAATTGAGCCAAGGCATGCGCACTACGGATTGCATTATCAATCCATATCGCCTGACCACTGGGAGCCAGAGCNGCATGAGGTAAAGTCATTCCCATAGCTTCGGCCACCACCTGACTAGTCGCAGCCGTTCCAAGAAACTGACATCCACCGCCAGGNGTCCCACAAGCTCGACACCCTGCTACCGCGGCATCTTCCAATGTGATTTCACCGTGAACATACCGGGCACTGATAGTTTGCACCGCTCCGGCATCTTCTCCTTCTTCAGGTGGCAGCGTAACACCACCGGGAACGATAATTCCTGGGAGATCGTTTTGGCCATTGAGGGCAAGCATCATCGCAGGCAGTCCTTTGTCGCAAGTCGCGACCCCTAAAACCCCCTGACGCGTCGGTAAGGAACGGATCAAACGCCGTAAAACGACTGCCGCATCATTTCGATAAGGCAAGCTATCAAACATCCCGGTCGTACCCTGACTGCGACCATCACAAGGATCACTGCAATAGGCGGCAAAAGGAATTCCACCGATTTCTTTGATGGTTCGTGAAGCAGCCTGAACTAACAATCCAACTTCCCAGTGCCCGGTATGATACCCCAGAGCGATCGGCGAACCATCTTCCGCTCGCATTCCTCCCTGCGTACTCAGGACGAGATATTGCGGCCGTAGCAAATCTTCGGGATTCCACCCCATCCCGGCATTCTGCGTTAGTCCAAACAAATCGCCACTTGACCAGGTACGGAGGATCTCATCGGTTAAAGGTAATGCACCGCTTGGTCCCGGGCCTTTCGTTTGAACGTCCATTACTCCGACTCCCGGAGTAATCGATTCGAGCAACGAGTTTAATTGATTCGCCGCTGCGTCATCGTTAGTCATCTAATTCACTTTCCTGCAAGGTATCTGAGTCTGCGACAGGCGACTCTGCTTTTATTTTCACAAATCGTTGTACTACTAATGTTAATAGAACTGGAACACCAATGCTTATACCCATCGCCAAAGGAAACCAATCGTGTTTCCTGGCGATGTGCCCAAATGCACTGTAAGCAAGCGAAATCCCGAGGTTGCTGAGGATAATTGGGAGTAGAAATCTTCGCCAACTGAGTTCATGGACCCCCATCAATAAAACACTGGCTTCAGCCAGCACGGGAACTCCGCGCGCCAAAACAAGGAACCCAGGTCCAAATCGATGCGTGAGTCCAGCAGCACGCTGAAGATCTTCTTCCTGAGAGAATCGAAGAGCAAATGACCTGCCATACTTGCTGGCGAACCAAAAGCCAAGGACCGCCCCAATATTCATTCCGATCCACGAAACCAAGGTTCCTGTGATCCAGTGCATTTGCCCACCGGTAAAGGTCGAAACCACGCTACTGGGAATCGGAAGGAAGATATCACCGGATAATAGTAAGATCACGATGCCTGCCAACCAACTCGAATTCTCCACTTGGGAAATCCAGTCTTCGATCAAATTCCCAAATAAGAAAAAGGGAATGATTGGCACCGCCATAACCAGGCAGATCGGAATCAACTGGCGAAACAGAGTTTGCAATTTAGGACTCCAAACAATGACTTACGAGTGGAAGTCGTGATTTAACTTCGATTCGACATTTCGCGACTGACACCAAAAAAATCACCGCCTTTGAGGCGTTCATCATCCGTACCCCAGGCAATTTCTTTAGGCATTCGCTTCAGAAGCGGAATGTGTTTCGAGCAATGAATATATGCTTCTTCAATCACCACGCGAACCCAGCGTTCCGGCTTACGTCCTCCCTGTCGTTCACACTTCAGACGGATCTCACCGGTCACCCGGGAATCTTCCAGTAGCTTTTGGCTCTCAACAATTGCTGCTTCCCCATTGATATGAAGACCAACCGTGGTTTCGAAAAAATCGACCAGGAGGAGCCCAATGTGTGGGTTCTCTGAGATATTCCCTAAACTTGCCATGACTCCATTTCCACGCAGCTCGGGGTAAACGATTGTCTTATCATCCAGAGCGATGACAAATCCGGGTAATCCGCATCGAATACTACAGTCACATTCGCCTTTGCCATCAGCCGTCGAGACAAACATCACCTCCATCCGTGAAACGAATCGGTGCATTTCATCGTTGAGATGATCAACCACCTGATGGGAGTAAAACCAATCGGCGCGATATGTCGTCCCGTATTTTTCCTGCAGCCCATGTTCACCACAAGAGCCGGGCCGTGGTTCACTCTCGGATTGTTCACTAAGTTGGTCTGGCATTTTCTGTTAAAAAGCTGTGATTCAAATGTAATTCATTTCAGTTTACACACAGCACTCCAACTCAGTAAGTGAATCATCCTACCAATCCGCAAGGGTTTACATTTCGCAGACATGATTATTCGGATTCTATAGAAATTAAATCCTAGACACTTCATCAAAAGGGCCTCAATTCCGAAAACTGAATCTATAGCCTAACCAATCTTCTGCTCCTCAC
>PAJC01000146.1 GCA_002705165.1 Planctomycetaceae bacterium
GGATCAATGGGATTGGAATTGATTTAAGTTTTGGTAGTTCGGCAAAAGAATGTACGCCCCGGGATTTTCTGGAACTAAGTCGTATGTTGCAGCAATGGAGTTCGTTGCGACTACCATTGGTCGTCGGAGTCTCATTACCGACGGATGCGGAGGAAGTTGAAGGTGAACTGCCGGCTGAAGGCTGCTGGGACACGGCTAGTTCATTGAACCTTTTGCAAGTGCTCCGCAGCAAGCCATCGGTTCAGGCTTTGTTCTGGAATCAACTGACTGATGGGACTGCTCAACGTCCGGGGGGTGTGCTGACGTTTGACGGTCGCCCCAAAAAGATGCTGTATCAATTACGGACACTTGCCGGAAAAACGAATACGCCGTAATGTTTCTTGTGTTTTTGTTGATTCACAAGTTGCAGGAATAGCCCAATTTTCGTTATCTTTCCGGCGTAAGGAATTATTAGAAACGGATTTGATGAGTCATGGCAGTTACTTCAAATAACCCGGTAAAGTCGCGACAGCTTAGTTGCGGGCAAGGCCAGCCTCTGTTGCTGATTGCAGGTCCCTGCGTCCTGGAAGATGAAGCGTCGGCGTTGGCGATTGCCGGCAGTCTTATTGAGCAGACCGCTGAACTGCCTGTGCAATTGGTTTTTAAAGCGTCGTTTGATAAAGCGAACAGGACGAGTATTCATTCGTACCGCGGACCTGGCTTAGACGAGGGGCTAGCTATACTAAAGAGCGTTCGAGACAAACTAGATATTCCGGTTACGACCGATATTCATGAAGTGACACAGGCAGCTCCGACGGCTGAAGTTTGTTCTATACTACAGATTCCGGCATTTCTTGCTCGCCAGACCGACTTGCTTTTAGCTGCAGCTGCGACAGGGAGTATCGTGAATGTGAAGAAAGGACAGTTCATGGCACCTCAGGATATGCGTCATGTTGTGAACAAACTTCTGCAAGGAGGCTGTCCGGATATCATGCTGTGTGAGCGAGGTACGTTCTTTGGCTATGGTCAACTTGTTAATGATATGAAGAGTCTTCCTCTAATGCAGGCATTGGGTACTCCGGTGATTTTTGATGCCACGCATAGTGTTCAACAGCCTGGTGGTCAGGGAGATACAACGGGTGGAAATCGGGAAATGGTTGAACCACTTGCAAGAGCTGCCGTAGCAATGGGAGTGGATGGGGTTTTTATGGAAACCCATCCCGCTCCAGACGAATCCCCGTCGGATGGTCCGAATATGCTGCCTTTAGCGGAGATAAATCGGGTGGTCAGCGGATTAGTTACTATTCGTCAAACAGTTCAGCAGTTGAATTAGACGATAATCTCGTTGTGCACTGTTTGCAAATAACCATTCAGATCAGAGTTCGATGAACACAAATTATCTTCTACTATTGCTTTTGCCCCCCCTATTACTATCGGGCTGTCGTGATCGCAGCCAGGTAAACGTGTCCGAGATTCGTCCACGCGAGACCGAATCTGACAACTTGCAAACGGCGCTGGCGATCGTCGATGGACTTGATAATGCTGATCTTAGTCAGGCGACTTCGGCATGTATCTACAACCTCAATCAGTGGATTGAAAAACATGAGGATGATTCGCAGTGGGTGACCCCGTCTCTTTTGAGCGCCCTCCCTATTCACCTGGCAGGAACGGGATTGGTTAACAATGTGGGCGCAAAACGCTTCTTTCCACCGGATGTGAATTACCTCCAGGAAATGAGCTGGATCAGCCAAATTGCTCGTTGGATTCAAGCCAATGAAGTCGATCATCGAAAGATCTGGGATGATCACATTCCCGCATCAGTTCAACGTGAAGATCGGGCAAAACTTCAAAAAGTCTTGCGTATGTTTGACTGGACTGTCCGCAATGTACAGTTGGAGCCACTGTTGGAGTATCCGGAAGTNCCTGAAGGCGAAACTCGNACNGCACCTGAGTTGGGCNTGCCGGGGCCGGGNTATTCAATGGCCGTTCGGGATANTCTNGTCTTNGGAAAAGGTGACTGGTGGCAACGGGCTCGAGTTCTGGCATTGTTGGCTCGACAAGTAGACGTATCTGTCGTCCTGCTGGGGCTACCAGCTGAATTTGGCGANGCAAAGCAACCGTGGCTTACCGCATGTCTGATTGGTGATCAACTGTACTTACTTGATGTCAAGGATGGTTTGCCGGTATTGACCGAGGACGGNTCAGCGATTGCAACACTCCACGGATTNCGACAGAACCAGAAATATGCGGTAACGTTGTTGCCAGCCTCGNTCGAAGCATCTGGGGAGGAAATGCTTAGTGGCCTCGTTGGATTAATCGAAGCCGATGTGATGTCTGTTTCTCACCGCATGGCGATTCTGGAAAAATATCTAACCGGTGATCGACAAATGAAACTGACAACAATGCCCAATACTCTTTCCCGGGAACTGCGNACAAAGCATGCCATTGAAAAATCNGAAATATGGGTTCCAACCTATGAATACTATGCGTTCGCCACGGCTCTGAATGNAAGAATTTCGGAAGGGGACGCTGGCGNNATTGCTTTTCTCAANGAGAAGCAGGATTACCAAATCCTGGAAGACATGTATCAACTGAAGGAAGGACGTTTTAAGTCTTTCCGAGGACTGTTCGATGACTTTGAAATTGGAGTCGGGCAGGAAACGCAACGCGGTTCCAAAACCCTATTNATGTCTTCGCGNTTGTCTCAGGACAAGATCGTTAAGGTGACCACGGATCGACAGGTGCAGGAAGAGCTGGGGTATGTTCGTCCAGATGAAATGTCANTGACGGCATGGCAGGAAAACTTGCGTCGTACGAAGTTNATATTTGTAAAAACGAAAGATATGGCGAGTTATATGATCGGGATGATTCATATGGAACAAGGTAACTACTCTGACGCAATTGATTGGCTCGAACGTCGGACATTACAAATCGGTGTNGANGACACACCTCCAGCCTCTCTCGATCCCAACCAAAATCCCATCGCTCAAAACCCAAGCTTAGACCTGTTGTCCGGACTCGTTGGTCAGAATTCGACGCCTGAAGTGAATCGTCTGGAGAAATCTATTTANGACACGTCCGCNCGTTATAATTTGGCCCGCTGTTATCTAGCTTTAGGTGATTACCAACGCGCCAAGGAACTACTTGAAGACGATGCTTTTGATGCCGCTCAAAAACGTGGGAATGCCAAATTGTTGCGTGTGCTAAAGTAAAGGGCGTTCNGGNGATNACCTGAATGCTTAGCTGGCCGGCACGATCAACCTCAGGCGTTGNGGNACGGTTTCGATTGTTATAGGAAGCGTTCCGCACGGATCGCCATCGATCTGAGTAGGGGTATCCGGCATCTCCTTAGATCTGACTTTCAGACTGCTNGCGTAACGAATGACACAGTCTTTACGTTTGTGATGCTGATTTGTCAGTAGCAGTAGGAAATAGCGTAACATTTGAAATATCCCGCGTTTTTTGAAAGCACAAATNCCCAGTTTGCCATCCTGAGGCTTAGTATCCGGAGTCATGGAGATTCCCAAAGCNTAACGGTTGATATTCATGACAAATAGGACTCGAGCCTCCAGAACTTCGTTACCCCACTCCTCCGAAGTGACCAGCAGTTTGGGATAGTTGTACTTTTTGATCACTTTCCAGATAGGGGGGAGATAGGAAAGTTTGGTAATGTGACCAGTTCGGTCTGCAGCTAACTGATGGACGATCGCGGCATCCACTCCACAACCTACCATCAGGCAGAATAGTTTGCTTTCGCCATTAGCTTCCGTGATCTTCCCGGCGTCAATTTGGGCGACACGNCCATTGGTCACCAGGTCCGCAACTTCTTCTGAAGTTTGCGGAAGTTGAAAGTATTTAGCCAGTACATTTTCGGTCCCTTGAGGAAAGACGCATAGATTGGCCTCGGGAGGCAGTTCATTGAGCATCAATGTTTGAGTGCCATCTCCTCCTACCCCAACGACACAACGCAGGTTGTTTTCGGCTACGGCTAATTTTGCTTTCGATACGATGCTTGGCAGGTCAGTTTCGACTTCCGCCTCAAATCCTCGGGAATTGAGGATATTGCGTAGTTCTGCCGCTAACTGCCCGCTTGGTCCACTCCCAGCCTTCGGGTTGAGTGAGATGATGACCTTTTTAGCTTGCTTATTAAGTGGCTGAGTATTTTCCAGATTGGTAGTATTCATCAGTTTGCACGATTACGGGTTGTAGCAGAATCATTCAGGCTTTTTCGAACAGGTGCGGTTTATTTGAACAACATGCTGGTCTTCTTGGGTNGGNAAGCGCTAAGCTNATACAGCCGNNNCTAAATTATTTGCAGTTTATAAGGGGNAGTTTTCANCNGGAATTAGCTNAGTATACGGTTTGGAAGGCGGATTTNCTATAAATTCNCCCATCATTAATGANGTTTGGCACACGAGATGCANTATGNGTAANTGTTCACAACAACGTGAATACGGCTTGTGGTTGTAGAATTGGCCACGAGTNATTTGAATCTCGGCGAGGTTTGGACGCATATTTGCTAACTTGAGTTTTGTTGCCCCTGACTTAGTTAGGTGACCAATGGGTTGTTGGTCGGCGTCCAAGCCTCGCTATTTTTTTAAATNGACATTCTGAGACCGTATTTACTTACTCATTTGATCCCAATCGNCAAAAATTCTAGCTGTTGACGCATTAAGATTGGTAATTTACAGTGGTAGTTCCCCCTCGTTATTTGGGGCTGATGTTGCCAGCGTAGCTTCAATCGGCAGAGCACCGCACTCGTAATGCGGGGGTTACGGGTTCAACTCCCGTCGCTGGCTTTTAAACAAACCGTGGCTTCTTACCACCAGGAGATACTCGATGGCGATGATTTCGGATTTCGATCTTAAGACACTTGTCTGCGATAACAGCAGTTTTGGTCCAGATGAGGTTCTGCAGATATCCAGTGCCATAAATGACGATTTTTCTCAGTTCGGAATCCTTCGGGATGCTGTCAATGAGTTAGAGCTTAGTGAATCTTTGACTCCTGCCAGTGCAACGCGACTAGGGGTTTGTTATTACCTGTTGGGACGGTTCACGCGTGCTATTGAAACATTAGCCAATTCAGACCGTGGAGCTGTTTCTTATTTTTACACAGGTCGCAGTCACTTTGCATTGGGCGATTTCGCACAGGCTATTGATAACTACGCGATCGCTGAGAAATCAGGCTACAACAAAGGTCGTTGTACTCTGGCGCGTGTTGAAGCGTATCGAAATACTGGTGATTTGGCTGCCGCTCGCCAGGCTCTTGAATCGCTTGATGGGCCAATCATGCACGAAGCTGAATACGCNTATCAGTACGGTGAAACAGAATTGGCTTCCAAAGGTCCATCCTCCATTGTCGTTGATTGGTTTAAGCGTGCCATGTTAGCAGATGATACACACGCAGGTGCTTTGTTTGGAATGGCCAAAGAGAATGACCGTCGCGGTAACGATGACAAAGCAATGGATCTGTATCGTCGTAGTGCAAAACACTTNCCATCTCATGTAGGTGCCCTTCTCAATCTTGGCTTGCTCTATGAAGATCATGGTCAATACGATCGTGCTCAGCAGTGTTACCGACGCGTGCTGGAAGTTTATCCAAATCATGCAAAAGCGGCACTCTATATGAAAGATGCTTGTGCATCTGATGACGAACTGTTTGATTTGGAAGCGGAGAAGGCTCAGGACCGTATGTCACAGGTTCTCAATATTCCGGTTTCCGATTTTGAATTGTCCGTTCGTTCACGAAACTGTCTGTCCCGTATGGGCGTAGACACAATTGGTGACCTGGCTCGTTCAACCGAACAGGAATTGCTAGGCAGTAAGAACTTTGGTGAGACATCGCTGATCGAGATTCGTGATATGTTGCACTCGAAGGGCTTGGCTCTTGGCCAACTTTCTCATGAAAGCAGGCCCGAGCGTGAAGTAGACCGTTCTTCATTGAGTCCTGAAGAAGCGGCTGTCTTTGATCGTCCGATCTCAGATCTTAATCTGTCGGTTCGAGCTCGTAAGTGTATGGTTCGTCTCCGCATGAATACGATTGGTGAGTTGTTGCGTAAGACTCCTGATGAATTGCTGGAAAGCAAGAATTTTGGTGTTACCAGCCTGAACGAAGTTCGCGAGAAACTGACGTTGCTCGGATTGAAGCTCCGCGGAGAATGATTTAATCTCCGACTTAGTCAGATTGAGTCGGTGAGTTCAGCATTGGTTGCCTCCATACCTCGCTTACCCTTGTGTATCCGATGACGCCGTCAGCTAACTTTCACTTTGAATTGCTCACCACCGATCCTGGTACCTCAGCGCGGCGTTCGCGTTTGACTACGCCTCGCGGTGCGATCGAACTACCTACGTTCATGCCCGTTGGGACATTAGGAACCGTCAAAGGAATCACCATTGATCAGGTGGCATTAACCGGAGCAGAAATATTGCTCGGTAATACTTACCATCTGGCACTGCGGCCAGGGGAAGAGGTTGTCGCCCAACTCGGTGGTCTGCATCATATGATGGGCTGGGAAAAGCCTATTCTCACTGATAGCGGTGGCTTTCAGGTGTTCTCATTGGCTCAAATGACGAAGGTTACCGAGGAGGGGGCAGTATTTAAATCTCACATTGATGGTAGTCGCTTAGAATTAACTCCCGAACGATCGATCGCTATTCAGGAAACGCTGGGGTCGGATATCGCAATGGTCTTTGACCACGTGGTGGCACTTCCCAATGAGCCAAGTGTGATTCGCGAAGCATGCGAGCGTTCGATTCGTTGGGCCAGACGGTGTCAGGAAGCGGCAACTTTGCGAGAACAAATTCAGTTCGCAATTGTGCAGGGTGGTCTCGATGAAAGCCTGCGAGTTTGGTGTGCCGAGGCACTCGCAAAACTAAATTTCCCGGGGTATGCCATCGGTGGGCTGAGTGTTGGTGAACCGCCAGAGGATATGTATCGAATGCTGGACGTGACCTGCCCTGTTTTACCGGAAGATCGTCCTCGTTATCTGATGGGGGTCGGTAAGCCAATTGACTTGCTCGAAGGAATTCGTCGTGGTGTCGACATGTTCGATTGTGTGATGCCAACGCGAAATGGACGTAATGCGTTGGCCTTTACCGACGAAGGGCCACTTCGCCTGCGTAATGCGGTTCATCGCAATGATCAACGTCCTGTTCAGGAAGGGTGCCCTTGTTTAGCGTGTAAACATAGCCGAGGTTACATTCGACATTTGTTCGTTTCCGGTGAAATGTTGGGACCGATTTTGCTTAGTCATCATAATTTGACGTATTATCAAACGTTGATGCAGGAAAGTCGTCAGGCGATTGAACAGGGGCGATTTGAAGAATATTACTGCGGNAAAGTCGCCGGGTGGCAGTGAAGTCGGCGCTGTGAGGACCCAAATCTGTCTAAATTGGTCCAACTAACGCGCTAAAAGCTGTTTTTTTAGCCCCCTTTATCTGATTTCCCCTGTTGTGGCTTGTCGCTTGTTTCAAGGCGTCTTAAGATAACAGATTAGCCCGCCCCCATGTTCGAGGTGAGGCTGACGCGCGATTTTCGAGACGGAAAGTAAGATTATCATGTACCACAAAATTCAGATGATGGCGGTTGAATTCCAACACCTGTTGTTAGCTCAGGATGCTGGCGGCGAGGAGGCCCCAGCTGCAGATGGTGGACCAGGTAGTGGTTTCTTGCTAATGCTGCTTGCATTTATGGTTTTTATGCTGCTTTTCAGCGGTCGCGGGAAGAAAAAACACAAACAAAAACGCAATGACATGCTGATGTCGATTTCAAAGTATACCGAGATTACGACGATCGGCGGAATTTGTGGCACTGTAGTGGAGATAGAAACCACAACGGTNGAGGATGATGNCGAGCCTGTTCCGACTCATTTCCTTTTGGAAGTGGATGCCAGCTCAGGGTCACGACTACGTATTGTTGCAGAAGCCGTGGGNCGTGTTGTTGACAATACTGAAGAGGAAGCCTAATCGTTTCGNTCGATTGCCTTGCTCAATNATAGAGAAAATAAAAACAAGCACCTGTCATAATTCAGGTTACATAAATATTCTGATTGGAATTTTCGCAAATGCACTTATTGGTAAATTCTATTGNATCGAAACTAGGTTTAATTGCTCAGGCAGATGTAGCTCAGCAAGGTGGGACAGGAGGTGTCCTGCTCTTCTTTCTTGCTGCGATTGTCGCCGTTTTTGTGAATATCGGTAAAGACAATGCTGTCAGTGCCAGGGTCAAGCGTTCGTTCAACGTGACTGATCCTAACTGGGGCGTGATGTTCGGCTTATTTGTATTNGGCTTATTGCTTGGTGCNCTTCCAAACCTGTTCNTGGTCGTTTCAGAGTCGGCTCTTTCTGAAAATGCAGTGAGCGGTTTCCGGGTGTCTGGTTTGATGATTGCGATCTTCAGCGGGCTATATCTCGTCTTTCGNGTATTCTGCGAGTCTTCCAAAGTACGAGAACCTGAACAGGCATGGCGTTTGGCTGTGGTTGTGGCCGTAACGATTTTGGGAGCGCTCTACATCGGTGTGAAACACGGTGATGACAAAACGNTCAAAGATAAGTTCAAGCTGGGTGTGGACTTGGCAGGTGGAGTNAATCTCGTTTACNAGATTCAAACGGAAANNGACGANNNTGGTNNTGAAGNGACGATGACAGATGCCACCATGCAGGGATTNCTTAATGCGCTTGGCCGCCGTTTGAANCCTAGTGGTGCCTTGGACCTCATTCTTCGTCCATATGGTAATAATGACCATGTCGAAATTGTCGTTCCTGAGGCTACGGCAGCCGAAATNGCGCACATCAAAGAGATCATTACCAATACCGGGGCTCTTCAGTTCCTGATTCAGGTAGGTACTAACGATGATGATCACAAGGCAGTTCGTGATGCTGTCGAAGATGCCTACGCCTCGACATACAACACACGTCTCGTGAAGAATGCACAGGGGGAAACGATCGGACGTTGGGTTAGAGTTGGAACCGAAATCAAGCCTGGTTCAAGTGAAGTTGAGTTTGCTTATAACGCATCAAGCGTNAGCTCNATCAAACGAGTTTACTACAACGATGAAAATGGCNTCGAAGTAGAGGCTCCNNTTCTGCTTTGGAACAATNNNTCGANTNTCCACTTCGATNCTTCGAACGAAGATCACGCCAGAATCAAGTCGGTNTTTGATGAGGCAGGNGGAGCGAGGTCAGCTAAAGANTTNAGTAGCATTGTTTCACCGGCAGGTATTTCACGCATTGAAATTCTGATGGTTGAACCGGCTGANAATATCAGAGTCACTGGTGACGATCTAAAAAATGTTCGCTCTACTTATGACGGTAACATGCGACCAAGTGTGGCGTTTACGATGAATGCTACCAGTGCGGGAACGTTTGGACGATTTACCGGTGAAAATATCGATAAGCAACTGTCAATCGTTCTTGATGGCAACTTGTTGTCTTCCGCGAATATTAATAGTCGAATTTCTGAAAGCGGAGTTATCGAAGGTGATTTTACTCAGTCTCGAGTTGATCAGATTATCGGTATTTTGAGAGCAGGTTCCTTGCCAGGCACGCTGAATCCGGTCCCTGAAAGTGAAAACAAAATGGGGGCGTCGTTGGGGACAGCGACCATTGCGAAAGGAACTCAGGCGATCATCTGGTCAATGGTGATCGTACTGTTGTTCATGATTGTCTGGTACTTTGGCGTTCCGGGATTCGTAGCTGCATTCGCTTTGCTATTGAACCTGGTGTTAATCTTGGCCGTAATGGTCATGATTGGCGCATCTTTCACTCTCTCTGGTATGGCAGGTCTCGTACTTACCGTGGGGATGGCAGTGGATGCAAACGTGCTGATCTTTGAGCGTATCCGAGAAGAGTTAGCAGACGGAGCTCGAGTGAAAGCGGCTATCCGCAATGGTTTCTCACGAGCGACTATTACTATTATTGATGCGAACCTGACAACGCTGATAACAGCGATTTTGCTATATGCGATTGGTACGGACCAGATTCGTGGGTTTGCGATCACATTGATCCTTGGGATCATCATAAGTATGTTCACGGCGATTTATGCGTCACGTGGAATTTTTGTAGTCGCTGCCGGACTGAAATGGATCGCAGAAAGCTCTTGGAGCCTACGCCCCTTTAGCACCCGATCGATTGGTTTTATGAGTAAAACTAAGATCACTGCAGTTATATCGGTTGCCGTGATTGCAGTTGGATTGGTTGTGACGAGTCAGCGTCAAAGCGAAATGCTCGCGATTGATCTATCCGGTGGCACTTCAGCCATCTTTGAATTGTCTGATAAAGCCCTGAAGGCAGGAGCTGTTGAATCGGTAATCAAGGGACATGTGGAAGAAACGGAATTCAAACGTACGAATGAAGATGGCAGCACTCAGACATTCCAGTTTTCTGTCACTAGTGTAGATCTC
>PAJC01000147.1 GCA_002705165.1 Planctomycetaceae bacterium
AGTCTCAACTATTGGTTTGACGAGGGTTGCAGTGTGTTTGACTGGTGGGGGCTGAATGTAGATCTTTGGCGAGTCACCAAAGAGACCCGATTCCTGGATATGGCCGAACGCACAGCTCGAAACCACCTTTTGTTTAATCAGGATCGTTCGGGTGGATTTTGTGGTGATCGGGGAATTGATTTCGTTAGAGAGGGGTCACCCTGGCCGTTCTGTTGTGCTATGCATGGAACTCGCACGCTGGCGGAGATCCCTCAGTACATTGCCACGACGGATGACGAATCTATCTTTGTAAGTTTCTATTATCCGTCTACCACGAATCTGGTTGTTCAGAATCAACCGGTCACGATTGAGATGGAGTGTGATTATCTGACCAAAGGAATTGTCGAAATGACGGTTGAATCGGCAAAAGAGTTAACCATTCCATTCAAGATACGAGTGCCAGCCTGGAGTCGGGTGGCCAAACTCTTCGTTGACGGGCAACCGCAGAAAGCCGTTGTGAAAGAGGGTTGGTGTGTTCTTGATCGTGTTTGGAAAACAACAACAGATGTTCGAATACAGTTTGAAATGGTTGTGCGTACGGAGCCCATGAATGAATTTATAGGTCTTCAGGAAGGCGACGATACCTCACGAGAAAGTCTTTGGTTTGGTCCTCGTCAACTGGTTTATAACCAGTCAATCAATCATGATCTTCATCATGCTGTCAAAGGTCAGCCTGCACTGCGACACGTCTATCAAGCTTATGGTGAATTGCAACTGGATCAATCCACAACACAGACACCGCTTGCGATTGGCGAAAAAAAGTACAAGAAAGGTCTTGGGACGCATTCGGTGAGCGAAATTACCTATTGGCTGGACGGGCAGTTTAAGGAGTTTCGATCTGATATTGGTATCGATGCATCTGCTGAGGGAGCAGGTGCCGTAAGATTTAAAGTCTGTGCTGACGGTAAAGTCATTCATGGTGACGTCGTTAAGGCCAGTATTGGTGAAAAGAATGAGGGACAGGTTCAGTCTCTTTATGGGTTTGAAGTGACGGCCATGTCAGGAAAGGATCCTGCTAAATCAATACTTGTCGACGTCTCCGATGCTAAGTTGCTCACTCTGGTTGTGGACGAAGCGGTGAATGGTCTTGCTAAAGATTACGCCAACTGGGCGGAGGCGCGTTTGACTAAAAAGGATGGCACCGTGGTTTATCTTAGCGATCTTCCGAACGATCAGGACAAGGGGATCCCTTTCGATCAATTAGAGATTGATAAAGGAAATGTACACAGTGTAGCGAGCGAGCGGGTGGTATTTGGTGTTTCTGTGGGAGGCAAAGATGTGCCAGTCGTGTTCAGTTTTCTTGATTCGCTGGGCTATGATCTAATGAAAAATCGACCGGTGTTACGGTCCTACGTAAAGACATCAGATAATTAACTACGCAATACAGAGGAATATCTGTGAAGCTCATTGATACAGTTAGTTTCCAACTTTTATTGTTGGTGTGTGGAGGGGCCGCTGTGCCCGTCTTATTACAGGCAGAGGTTCATCGTCCCAATCTGATCGTTGTTCTTTGCGATGACCTTGGCTATGGCGACTTGGCATGCTACGGCAACGACGTTGTACAGACTCCTAATATTGATCAATTTGCCGCTGAAGGGATTAAATTCACTCGTTGCTATGCTGCAGCACCAAATTGTTCGCCAGCCCGGACGGGACTCATGACAGGACGAACACCGTACCGGGCGGGTATTCATAACTGGATTCCCTATGATTCGCCAATGCATGTGCGAAAAGATGAAATCACCATTGCAAAATTGCTGCGGGATTCAGGCTACCAGACGTGTCATGTAGGCAAGTGGCATCTGAACGGTAATTTAACCGATACTCGTTATCCTCAACCAAAAGATCACGGATTTGACTGGTCCTTTGGTACCCAAAACAATGCGTTACCCTGTCATAAGGATCCGGTTAATTTTGTACGCAACGGCAAACCTGTTGGCCCACTGAAAGGCTTCGCTGCTGACTTAGTGACGGACGAGGCAATTCACTGGCTTAATAAACAACGTCAAGATGATGCTCCGTTCTTCATGTATGTTGCTTATCACGAGCCTCATGAGCCAATCGCATCCGATCATCAATACACAAAACTGTATGAGCCCCGTGGAAAACCAAGTCCTTACGATCCGGAAGTAACGAGCTTTCAGGCTCATCACGGTAATCTCACGCAAATGGATTCGGCCTTTGGTCGTCTTTTGGAACAGTTGGAGAAATTGGGGCTCAGAGATGATACTTTGATTTTTTTCACGAGTGATAATGGACCAGCTATCACCAATGCTCATCCGCATGGAAGCACGAGTGGTCTACGTGATAAGAAGGGTTCTGTTTACGAAGGTGGTATCCGGGTTCCCGGAATCGTTCAGTGGCCCCGGGCCTGGAAAAACCCGCAAGTGTTAGACCTGCCGATCAGTGGTGTCGATGTCTTACCTACGTTTTGTCATGTTGCCGGAGTGGTACCGCCTCAGACTTTGGAATTAGATGGAGCTAGCTTTATTGGTGCACTCGGCGGTCGACCTATCCGCCGAAACAAGCCGCTNTACTGGCAGTTNCATGGGGCCCGAGGGGAAGATCAGGTGGCTGGGATCGACGGAAACTGGAAGATAGTCGGGCAATTTGAAGGTGGAAGTTTACCTCCGCATGGGGATATCTTTGCTGAACATCAGCGACGAATTCGGGATGCGAAGATAATGCGTTATCAGTTGTTTGATCTGAGGGAAGACGAGGTTGCGGATGTACGGAAGGAGAATCCTGATGTGGCTCAGCAGATGATCAGTAATATGCAGCGTACGTTTCTGTCCGTGCAGGCTGATAATCCATCATGGCCGGCCTGGGAGTGGCCTCGGAAAGAGGGCATGCAAATACGGGCCTACGTTGAGTCTCTAAAATCAAAGCAGGAATAGTTCCTGCGTTGAAGGGTGATTCATTTTGCGTCGGATTTCATTTTTAGATTAAGATAGAGCCTGTAAGCCGTTTTCAGGAATTGATGAGATCGTTCGATATGCTCCAGCCACACTCACCTCTTGCTTCAAGTATTCACGTTGGTTCCCGCCGTTGGTTTCTCAGAACCGGGGCAGCGGCAATGGCCAGTATTCCACTGGCAACTCTGCAGCAAGTTCAGGCTCGGGCTAACCACTCCAATTCAAAAAAATCAGTCATTCTGTTTTGGCTCAGTGGCGGCCCGAGTCAAATAGACATGTGGGATCCAAAGCCGGATGCGCCTGTAGAAATCCGTAGTCCTTTTGAGACAATCTCGACTTCAGTTCCCGGCATTCAGTTTACCGAACATCTGCCCCGGCAGGCTGCCATTGCCGATAAGATGGCAGTATTACGTGCGGTTGACTGTTCAGCGAGTAATCATACTCCGATCACAATGCAGGCTGGGAACCCGTTGGCCCGACGAACCAATGACGGCAAAGACGGAGCAGGTTATCCGTCGATGGGTTCTGTGGTGTCAAAATTCAGAGGTGCCAATGCCCCCGAGATGCCTGCTTTTATCGGGTTGGCCAAGTCCTGGGCATCAGACGTCTATGGTGCCGGCCACCTAGGTGGCGAGTATGAACCGGTTAAAGGAATGGAGCTTGCCGATAAGTTTAAGCTGCCTACAGGTATTGATGTTCAACGACTGCAAAACCGAGCTGCCTTGCGGGAACAAATCAATGGGGCTCGCAAAGAGCTCGAGGATCACAAATTGCTGGATCAGTTTGATGCAAATACGCAACGAGCATTTGAAATGGTTTTGTCCGGGAAAGTGGAGCAGGCTTTTGATGTCACGCAGGAGTCAGATGAACTTCGCGATGAATACGGTCGAACGAGTGTCGGTGAAAAAGCTTTACTTGCCCGTCGTTTGGTGGAAGCCGGGGTTTCTTTTGTCCTGGTGAGTGGCGCCTGGGGATACTTCGATCATCACGGTGATAATGTCCGCTGGGGAGGGATAGAGAAAGGGCTTAAGCCTTTGCTCCCTCGTGTGGACCAAGTGTACCCGGCTCTGATCAATGATTTGGAACAGCGGGGAATGCTGGATGATACCTTAGTCATGATGATGGGAGAATTTGGGCGTTCGCCCAAGATCAATACGGAAGCGGGGCGCGATCACTGGGTCCCGGTGATGTCGATGATCATGTCCGGCGGTGGCATTCAGGGAGGCCAGATATTGGGAAGTACGGATCGTACGGGGGGGGAAATCAAATCAGGGATGGTTCGTCCGCAGGATTTGGCTGCGACGACGTTCAAGCATCTGGAAATTGACTTGAACAACCATTGGGTTAATTCCCAAGGTCGTCCGATTCCGATTGTTCAGGAAGGCGGTCGTCCGATTGAAGGGCTTATCTAATAGAATGAAGGCTTTATTTCTGCTGTTGTTCTTGGTCTTTCAGACCGCTCTGGCACAGTCTCAGGACAATCTAGCGATGGCTGACCGGGCGATNGTTGCAACAGTGCATCCGCTGGCAACCAATGCGGCAATAAAGTCCCTCTCAGAGGGCGGCAATGCTGTTGATGCAGCCCTTACAGCGGCCATTACCTTAGGTGTGGTGGATGGCTACAACTCGGGNATTGGTGGTGGCTGTTTTATTCTTATTCGCACACCTGATGGTGAGCTTATTGCTATTGATGGTCGTGAGACGGCTCCCAAACGAGCGACTGCTGAGATGTTCTATCGCGATGGAAAACCTGACACGGCATTGTCTCAGTCAGGAGCATTGGCTTCAGGTACGCCTGGNGCCGTTGCGGCTTATCACATGGCCTGGAAAAAGGCCGGGAGTCTGCCTTGGGGAAATCACTTCGGAGAAGCTATTAAGATAGCGGAAAATGGATTTGAAATATCGGATCGATACGCACGATTACTCGCTTCGCGCAAGGAACTTTTTGAACAATTCGCCGCCAGNAAAGAACTGTTTATTNGTAAAGGAAAGACACTTGCTGCAGGNGAGTGGTTGGTGCAGGGCGATTTAGCGAGCACGTTGAAGGGAATTGCTCAGAATGGTCCGGATTATTTCTACCGAGGAGAAGTAGCNNCGTTGATTGCAGATTGGATGGATGCCAACGGCGGAGTGATGACTCGACGTGATTTGGCGACCTATCGAGCCAAACTTCGATCACCGGTTGTCAGCACCTATCGGGAACATACCATTGTGGGTTTTCCTCCGCCAAGTTCAGGGGGGACTCATGTTGGTCAGATCCTGAACATGCTGGAGCAGTTTCCACTCAGTGAGTACTATCGCGATAGTCGTACCAAATATACTCATGTTGTTGCCGAGGCGATGAAGTTGGCCTTCGCTGATCGGGCGTACTGGTTGGGAGATGCAGATTTTACTCGTGTTCCTCAAGGATTGATTGCGAAATCGTATGCTCGTGACTTAAGCAGCCGAATTGATTTAGATACCGCAANCACGGTGAAGTCACATGGTTTGCCTCCGCGGAAGTTTCCAGCCAGNCCGGAACGCCATACCACTCATATTGCTGTTGCGGACGCCGCAGGCTATTGGGTGGCTATGACGGCTACNATNAATACNTCGTTTGGTTCNAAAGTGNTTATTCCCGGCACAGGCATCATTATGAACAACGAAATGGATGACTTTGCATTGGCTCCGGGAGTTGCCAATGCCTTTGGTTTGCTNGGCAGCGAAGCAAANANGGTGGAGGCATTGAAGCGTCCTCTGTCGAGCATGTCACCGACGATTGTTTTGAAAGATGAGCAGCCCATTCTAACGGTTGGAGCCGCTGGTGGTCCTAAGATTATCACCTCGGTGGTCCTTGGGATCAGCCGTGTTGTGGACTTGGAGATGTCGCCCAGGGAGGCCATTCAGGAACCTAGATTCCATCATCAATGGTCACCTGACCGACTTTATATGGAGCGAACCAACGAACCTGAGTTGTTGAATCAAATGAAACAGCTTGGTCATACCGTTTATCCGACGAGTTCAGCCGGAGTCAGTCAGATGATTTATCGAGATCCGGAATCCGGACGATTTACGGGCGTTTCAGACCCTCGGACCGCCGGCAAAGCTACCGGGCGTTAGCAGAAGCTGTTTAAGGAACGAATAGCTTTCTCCATACCGCGTACGGCGGTTATAATGTACCCTTAGGCACTTTGAAAAATGCTTTCCTGATACGGGGGTTAAAAACTTGCGACATTCTATTGCACGACGTCGGTTTCTGTCTGCTGCTGGAGTTTCCATCGCACTTCCAATGTTGGAGTCCATGGTTCCTATTGCTCGCGCTGATCAAACGAAACCGGTAAAACGGTTTGTATGTATGTCCAACAACTACGGTATTTACCGGGAGGCATTTTTCCCTGAAGCAGACGATGCGGGAGCAGGCTACGAAATCCCGGAAACATTAAAGCCACTGGAAGCACATCGCAATGACTTTACGGTGTTTTCAAATCTTGATCATGGCAACACCATTGGTCATCAGGGGGTGCCGGTCTTGTTGAGTGGCGTTCGGCCTCACCTGGCTTCCTATTATCAGGAAGGGAATATTAGCGTTGATCAAAAGATTGCAGAGTACGAAGGAGCGAACACTCGATTTCCTTCGATGACCGTNAGGGTTAACGAGTCTAANCTTGTTAGCTTTACTCGTACCGGAGTACAAGTTCCCGATATCGACCTGCGAGGAATGTTTCGTGCTTTATTCATCGAAGATCCGGCTGAGAAGAAAGCTACGGCGGTAGAAAAATTAAAGCGTCAGAACAGTATCTTGGACGTTGTGATGGAGAAGGCGAAGGTTGTTGAAAAAGACCTTAGTAAGCGCGATCAGCGGAAGTTTGCGGAATATCTGGAAGCAGTTCGAAGTTTGGAAAAGAAACTCGAGTTGCAGGAACCGTGGTTAGACCGTCCGAAACCAAAGACCGATGTGTCGGAGCCTCAGCAAGGTAAAGGGACGGAAGCCGATTTGCGAGCGATGGTTGAGTTGATGGCATTGGCGATTCAAACGGACTCGACACGCGCAATTACTCTTAGCTCGGGATTTGTGAATGGTGATTTTGGGCTTAGTGGTGGTTATCACGGTTTCTCTCACCATGGCAACCGTGCCGACCATATTGATGCATTAAAGAAAATTGAAAACAACATCATGCGTCAGATGGCACATCTGATCGAGTTGCTGAAGGCTCAGGAAGACATGATCAATGGTGGCACATTGTTAGACCACACCACCGTCATGTTTGGATGTGGGATGGCAACCGGGCCGCACTCAACGAAGAATTTACCTCTGGTGGTAGCTGGCGGTGGTTTCAAGCATGGAGAACACAAAGTATATCCCGATCCCGAATCAGCACACCGAATTCCGGCGGCCAATCTGCTGCTTTCTATTCTCCAGAATCACGGGGTGGAAGCTGACCGTTTTGGTACCAGTTCCGGCACGCTAGCTGACTTTGAGTGGAAACAGGCTTAATGAATTTGATTCGACAACAGCTGCTCTGTGTATGCTTGCTGACGATNGTGATGACCGTCACGAGTTCAATCTCTGGGGCAGTCAAAGGGGAGCCTTTTGACTCGGTAAAGCCGTTCCTAAAAAAATACTGTATCGAATGCCATGGAGCGGAGGTGCAGGAGAACAGCAAGAGGTTCGACAATCTCAAGTCTGATCTTGATGATCTCGAGACGTTGCAGTTATGGCAGGGGGNCGTCGATCAATTGAATCTGGGAGATATGCCTCCGAAGGATTCATTACAACCGTCGGATCAGGAAATAGCTGANGTNGTTAAGCATTTNACAGTGCCACTTCAGGATGCCTATGCGTCTCTTAAGAGTACGAATGGACAAACNGTGACTCGGCGTCTTAATCGTTTTGAACTACGTAATACGGTTCGCGATTTACTGTATATCAACGACCCTGAACTACGGATTGGNAACAAACCTCGTCTGATTGACAATAACGGTAATGGGCGTGTTGAGAACACCAGCACGGATCCTTTTCGGGCTTTCCCTGGCGATGAAACCGAAGAAGGATTTGATAATATTGGTAACCGTTTGGTGATGTCAGATTTCTTACTTCGCTTAATGTTTGATGCTGCGGAGGAGAGTCTGGCATTAGCGACCTATACAGGGAAGAGACCANAGATTCCTGTTCGGGATTACAAAGGAGTTTTATTACGGACACATCGCAAGGATCTTCCACGTCTGGCAGGTGAGATCGATCCGAATGTTGANACGCTGTTTTTTCGTGAAATGGTAACACCGGATGAANTACGTGGAGGCATGAAAAGTTCGGCGAAATANCGGCTGACNGTCCANTTGTCAGCACATAATCAACAACATGATTGGGGAGAGATTCTCCCGACAGATCAAACTCAACCGATGCTGGTTCATTTGAGATTGTTTAAACGCGGGACACGAAATGACAATATTTCATTGGAACGTGTGTCCCTTCCTGGTAATGGTCAAATGAAAACCTTATCGATCGAAACCTGGATTGATAAGGACTGGTTGCCNCAGATTATATGGGAAAATGGTCCAACAGATCGTGAAGCCCGTGCCGACCTGTTAGCCAGGACCTACCTTCCTGACGTTTACCGAGATCCTCCGGATCGCAAGGTAATTACGGATAAGCAGGAATTCGATAAGGTTCAAAAGGCCTGGCTGTTAGCAATGCATGAAGGGGTCGTGCGGAATTATCGGGGCCCAACGGTACAGATCCATTCCTTCAAAATCGAGCCCGTGCTGGACCAGTGGCCGCCGAAAAGCCATCGCGAATTGTACGGTACGGAGGAGTTTGGTAATGCTGAGATTGAGGAATTGCTTCTTCGATTTGCGGAGCGTGCGTTCCGCCGGCCTGTGACCAAAGAAGAAGTGCAGCCGTATGTAGATTTGGTGATGGCGAAATTGCAGACTGGTCCTGAACTACCTGAAGGCGGTCTTCAGGATCTGGAATTTAGNGTCTATGACGGGAAGTGGACTAAGTTGCCTCAGTTTGACGAATTGAAACCTGTTAAGTCGGGGCCTTTAGTGGAAGGGCTCGTCGACATACGGGTTGCAGAAAAGAACGAACACTATGGGGTTGTTTTTGAAGGTCTGCTGGAGGTTAAACAATCCGCCCAATATGAATTCAAGTTAGCCTCAGATGATGGTGCAAGGATTCTTGTTGATGGCCAGCGAGTGATCGATCATGACGGCCTGCACGGGGCATCCACAAAGACTGGAAAGACAACGCTTGCCAAAGGCCTGCGGAAAATCAGAGTCGAGTACTTTGCTTACGGTCAGCCTAATAGTTTGCAGGTGTTTTGGAGTGGGCCAGGATTTGTAGATGCTCCTTTGGCAGTCGGGACGCAAAGCAATGCTCCGGTCGTGGTGGATGAAGACACGCTGGCAGGCATTAAAGCGATACAAATGGGCTATACCGCGATATTATGTTCCCCCGATTTCTTGTACCTCAAAGAACAGAAAGCGCAGTTAACCGATTATGAAATTGCCAATCGACTGAGTTACTTTCTTTGGTCTTCGATGCCGGATGAGGCTCTCCTGGAATTAGCAAGAACGAGGAAACTGCATAATCACCGTGTGCTTCAGACTCAGGTTGATCGCATGCTGGCTGACCCTCGTTCCAAAGCATTTGTTCATCATTTCACGGAGCGTTGGTTGAGATTGGATAAGATTTCCGAAAGTCCACCCGAATTAAATGGTCCCTTTCGAGTTTATTGGGACCGGCGAATGGAACCACAGGTGATTGCACAAACCAATGAGTATTTCGGAGATTTGTTGTACCAAAATGGTCCAATCCGTTTGCTCGTCGAATCAGATTATACGTTTATGAACGAACAAATTGCTTCCGTGTTTTATAATCGTAGCGATGTCAAAGGGGATTACTTACGCAGGGTAGCCACGAATGATCCCCGTCGCGGGGGTGTGTTGACGATGCCGAGTGTTATGACATCAACGGCCAATGGAGTTGATACTTCGCCCGTTGTTCGTGGAGTATGGGTTCTGGAGAATATNCTNGGAACGCCGCCTGCNGCCCCACCGCCGGANGTNGAGCCACTNTCTCCGGATTTGAGTGAAGCGAAAACCATCCGCGANCAATTAGAGATCCATCGCGAACAGACGACCTGTAACAGTTGTCACCGAAANATAGATCCATTGGGATTTGCATTTGAAAATTTCGATCCGATTGGGCGATGGAGAGATCGCTATCGAACAGGTGAGATTGACCCNTCGACGACACTTGCTAATGGAACCGAAGTCAATGATATCGTCGCNTTGAAAACAATATTGGTTGAAAATGAGTCACAGGTTGTTCGCGGCCTAACCCGAAAGCTACTNGCGTATTCGAGTGGTCGAGTGCTAGAACCTCTGGATCGTGGTGAAGTCGAGAAGATTGTTACGGCGCTGGAGAAGTCTGGTAATCACCTCAAGGATCTGATTAAGCAGATCGTGATTAGTGAAGTGTTTCTTAGCAAATAGTTAGCANGTTTTCCATGTTTCCGAGTGTGAATCGACGGATTGTCCGCCTACTTGGGAATCNTTTGGTATCTCTTTAGTTGGTGGCTAATAAATAGTTTTGCCGTGAGGGCTTTAATTAGTTACCTTGAATGCTCATTGGATGATGAATGAGGCGACTTGCTTAGGTTTACTTGAATNNTCAACGATCAACAGACGTTTTCAGGCGGCGTCTTTCACGAATCAATCGANGGTGGAAGAGCTGGTGCTGAAATTTCCATCGATACTCAGGCTGTTGTGGCCAGATTACAGGATGATCAGCAATTCTCGTTGCGTTTTGAAAAGCTCCAGCTTGAAACAGGCGGCGCATCAGGCAAGATGGTGTTTTGTCGTAATGAAGACAGATCGTTAACGATCTTTTCAGAAGCGAAAGGTTTTTTGAAAACGCTGGAGCATTCCGGAGGTTTACTGACTAATCAAAAAATTGATCAAGTAAAGAAAACCAGGCGTTCGAACCGCCGTAAAAGCCGTCGTTCGGTTCTGATTGGACTGGCGGTGATCGTTTTAATGGGGTGGGGTATCTTCGAACTGGTTGTCTATGGTGCCCGGACAGCAGTGACGGCTTTGCCTATCAGCATTGATCAGCAGATAGGTGAGTTTGCNATGGAATCAATGGATTTACAGGGGCCGATACTGGAAGACGAGGTCGTAGCAGCAGCCATCCAATCGATGATTGATCGTTTGCAGCCTCATGCNGCTATCGAAGGGTTTCAGTACAAAGTCACGGTGGTGGAAGCTGATATTATGAATGCCTTTGCGCTGCCAGGTGGAAATTTGGTGGTCTACACCGGCTTGATTAGTAAGGCTGATCGACCGGAACAGGTTGCAGGTGTACTGGCNCATGAGATCGCACACGTTACAAAACGTCATGGGCTGCAACGTATCGGGCAGACCATTGGGATCAGTGGTCTGGCAAGTTTACTAGCCGGTGATGTTGGTGGCTTGGCGGTTTTAGCGGAGTTACTNCAATTCTCCACGATCAACAAATATAGTCGTGATCANGAGACCGAAGCTGATCTGGAGGGAGTAAGGATGCTGCTGGCNGCTGGAATTGACCCGCAGGGGTTGGCGGAATTCTTTGAAATCATGGAGCATGAGCAGGGCGGTTTGCCGGGACCTCTGGCATGGATCAGCACTCATCCTGACCATGTCTCACGAATCAACGATATTAATAAGACGCTGCAGGCTGCCGGTAATGTTAGCTTCAAGCCATTTTCGGTTGAATGGCAAGAGGTGGTACAGCGTGTTAGGAAACAGTAGTCGACAGATAACGAGTTTTTGAAAGGTTTGACCATCATGGAAACGGAGATAAGGAATCGTCCTGCTTTTGCGAACATTCGCGTGGCGTTGAAGACGGGTGATACTGTTGTGGCCGAAGCAGGGGCGATGGCNAGTATGAGTAGTTCGGTGAAGATTAACACCAGATTGAATGGCGGTTTCTTCAAGGCTATTTTCAAACGGTTTTTAGGTAATGAGAGTCTGTTTGTCAATGAATTTACCACTGAGTCGGAAGGCGAGTTGATACTAACTCAGGCATTCCCCGGTGATATTGAATGCATTGAGTTGAAGGGGAATACAATGTATTTCCAACCCGGAGCGTTTTTAGCATGTGAATCGGATGTCAAGCTTGGCATGTGTTGGGCCGGAATTGCTAGTTTTGTGGGAGGCGAAGGGCTATTCCGTTTAAAGGTATCTGGGAACGGTAAAGTCTGGTTTGGGGCATATGGTGGGATTATTGCTAAGGAGGTCGAGGGTGACTACGTAGTCGATACGGGACATCTGGTTGCTTATGAACCAAGCGTGGGGATTAAGATGGGGATGGCCGGAGGGCTGTTCTCCAGCTTCTTCAGTGGTGAAGGACTGGTAACAAGAGTTAAAGGCCCGGGACTTATCTATTTGCAGTCAAGGTCGTTAGACGGTTTGGCTGCCTGGACGAATTCCCATCTTTGATGAAACGAGCATTCCTTAGGAGTATACGAAAATGCAATTTGAATTATTAGCACGTCCGGCTGCCTCTGCTGCTCGTCTTACACTGGAAGCCGGTGAATCGGTGACCTGTGAGGTCGGTGCCATGATTAGCATGAGTTCAGGATTCAATGTTGAGACCACCTCTAAAAACCGCGGAAGTGGGAAGGGAGGGCTGTTGAAGGGGCTGAAGAGGATGTTTTC
>PAJC01000148.1 GCA_002705165.1 Planctomycetaceae bacterium
TCAATACAAGCTGGGCGACAAATCCCGCGCTGCCCCCGAACATTTCCCCGGCAACTTCGATTGTGTTTTCGCCTTTCATTAGGTGTTTTGCGATATTGAAAAGTACAGGTTTCTGCCAGTCTTTGGAAGAAGCGACGGCGGTGCCGTTAACCTTCATGCGAAATGCGTTATCGCAGGTGGCGAGGACCATGGCGGTTTGGGGGACGGTCTGTAATGAGAATGTCCTGCGTAGCTCCGCCTTCATACTGCCCTGACCGTCGTGCCAAATCCATTTGGCAGTGATGGCGACCGGTTTAGCCCGGGCGGTAACCTCTGACGGATCGATCGTAGCTTTCAATGCTCGTTTGCTGCGGTCTACTTGCGCTGTGGCTTTATCCGGATGCGTACCGGTGACCTGCCAGATGGTATCAAGAAATTGTTCTGCCGTCATTCTCTTGGCGATTGGTCCGGCATAAACGTAGTCGTCTGCTGGGACTGTTTGGAGAATGGCTGTTTGGGATTGATAGGCCTGGGAGGTCATGACGAGTCGAATGAATTGTCGGAGGTCGTAGCCGTCCTCGGCGAAGCGGACGGCTAGATAATCTAATAAATCCTCGTTCCATGGTTTCGTGTGCATGGCGTCGACCGGATGCACGATGCCCCGTCCCATCAAGCGATGCCAGATTCGGTTAACGACGGTGCGGGTAAAGCGTCCGTTGTCGGGATGTGTCATTAATTCAGCTAGTTGTTTTAGTCGCTCCGCTTTAGGGGCTTTCGGGTCAACATCGCCGATTTCAGGGAACATCCATTTTGGGGTGGCGATTTTGCCGGTAGGCTTGTCGCAGCGGTTTAACTCCAGTGGTTGATCGGAGTAGATGGCTGCAAGATTATAAGCTTCGGACAGTGTCCAGCGATCGATGAAGCTGTCGTGACAACTGGCGCATTTCATGTTGATTCCAAGGAATACCTGGGAAACATTTTGGGCGAACTGAATTTCCCGGGTCTGGCTGGAATTCACTTCCCCACGCCATTTAATTCCGTCGATAAAGCCAGCTGATTCCGCTGTGGGTGAGATGAGTTGGCGGACGAATACGTCATAAGGTTTGTTCACTCGCAGGGATTCGTATAGCCAGGTAGTGATCTGGTTACGTCCTTTGGTGATAAAACCTGTCCCGGTATAGTCATTGCGCAGAAGGTCATTCCAGGTGGTTAGCCAGTGATCGGCATAGGCGACGTCATCGGCTAGCAGATGGTCGATCAACTTACTCCGCTTGTTTTCCGCTGGATCTGCAACGAAAGCATGTAGTACGTCGGGTGACGGCAGTAGCCCGATGGTGTCAAGCGAAGCACGGCGGAGGAACGTAGCGTCAGAAACGGGATTTGGTATTTTCTGATTTTCCGCGGCAAGACCGGCATCTAACAAGCGGTCGATTGGGTGGTTTCGTCCGTGCGTGGGGGGTGGCAACGCAATCACGCGTGGTTTCAAAGGGGGTTCCCAACTGGAAGTGCCAAGCGTAATGCCCTCCTCCCACGGGAGGCCAGCGTTGATCCATTGTTTGAGGATGGCGATTTTTTCGGCTGGAACTCGAGGTCCTTCGGGAGGCATGCGGGTAAATTCATCGTCCGACATGATTCGGGAGAGGAACATGCTGTTCGCAGCATTTCCTTTGATGATAGATTTCCCGTTTTCCCCACCAGCTAGCAGTTGGGCCCGTGTATTCATTGCTAGGCCACCCTCCTTGTTCTCACCTGTATGGCATTTACCACAGTGAGTTTTGAGGATCGGCATCACGTCATGTACGAAATCCAGTTCTTCGGCGGACGAGGCTGCAGTTAGTGTTAAGGTCAACAACAGGCTGCGGATAATTCGACTTCTAGAGCGGAGGGTAAACAGCGTTAGAACTCCCCAAAACGGCGACGATTGCTTCAATATGCATTTATTTTAACGCAAATCTTAAGGGTATGCGAAGCCCAGAAACTAACAATGGGTGGTGCGGTTGGAGTCCCAGTTCCTGATCTCGGTTCCTCGTTTGGCGGTTCGGCGACAGGGGGGAAAGTACTCAGTAGAGTGGAATTAGCGCCTCTTCGGTTCGACTTTAGCATCCCTATAGATAGATTGAATGTACAAAGTTCGGATTGAACACATTACTGGAAATGGTGCGATGCTTGGTTTTCTGGATGGACTGATAAACGCCTTAGACCCTTTAGACATTATCGTCTTTAGCATTGTCTTGACGCTTTTTAGTCTGGCGGCGGCTCAATCGGCTCTATTAGAGCTATCAAGCGATGCTGATGAAGTTCCCGTCTTGAATAAGATNATTGGCTATCTCGGCTTAGGTTCGGCCGGGTTCGCGTTATTTCTGTCTAATCTCGTGATGAGCGGTGGTAAAGCAACTTCGTTGATCCTATTGGTTCTCGGTATTGCGGGGCTTAGTACGATCGTACGNAAATGGAGATTAGGCCCNNATTCCAGACAGGAAAAGGCCTTTTCATCACCCCCCCCAGGTGCCATTAGTTCCTTGGAGCCCAATCCGAAACTGGCGTGGTGCGGCCATTGCAAAGCCCACACTATCGCGGGAGAGGTCACCGTTAGTAATACCAATGAATATGGCAGTACCTATATGACCTATAAGAAGAAAGTATGCGGCTATTGCAGGGGCACCATGCTGTGGAATGTTCCTTCCGATATTCGGCAAAGTACCAATTGGACGCTCGGTTGTTCAGGAGTCACTAGTTTACTTGTGATCGCTTGCTTTATTGCCAATGGTTTCTCTAGATCTGAAAATTGGCTGGTCGTTGGGTTACTATTAATCATCCTGCTGATTCCAGTTCTGGCATTTCTCGTCTGGGTCGGTTACCTGAGAATACAATGGTGCCGCTGGCTTAAAGAACAAACTGGGGAATCCGATGTTCAACGATAACGTCTCGNGTTNCGCATCATCGAGGAACTAACGTTCTCACTTCACCTTCAAGGAGTAAACGCATTCTTTAGGAGTGGCTCTCACCACAACCATAATATGAAATCTTATCAATGTTGTGGTGCAACTTGACCTTCTTTAGAATTAGTAGGAAGGTCAGATTTCCTGATCGGCTAAATAAAAAGGAATAACGAGCAGATGCATCCACGAGAGTCTGCCAAATCATTGGCGTTAGCTGGTATTAGCGCTGCGTTCTTTGTCGTGTTCGTGCTGGTACTCTTTCTACCTTGTCAGGCAACCGCTTCCGAAGACTTTTTGAAGAGTGTGAAGCCGTTTTTAACAAAATATTGTGTCGCTTGTCATGAGCCTGAAGATCCGGCGGGTCANGTTTCTCTGGTGACGATCAGTGACGATTTCAAGGCNGAGTCGTCCTCTGATTTATGGTTAAAGATTCTTGACCAACTGGTATTTAGAAATATGCCACCTGCAGNAGAAACGCAGCCCCCGCCCCTTGAAGTTTCAGAAGTTACTGGATGGATTAATCAATCGCTTGTGATGGCGGGCAAAGGTGANGTTTACCGCAAGAAACTTCTTTCNCCGGAATACGGTAATTGGGTCAATCATGAGGAGCTCTTTTCGGGTAACATTCAGACCCCCGGTTATTCCCCTTCCCGCCTTTGGCGTTTTAGTCCGGAGATTTTCCTTAAAAAGGGACTGGGCAATGCGAAGAGCCCCTACACTTATGTGACTTCAGCACGTGGGTTGCGGGACTATGCNGCGACGTCGACGGTGGATCAAAGTACCGTACAGATGATGTTGATGGTAGCTAATACGTTTCTTTCGGAACGAGAACGGCGNGGAGAGTTTAAGGATTTGTCGAATGATGNACCGCCGTTGGAATTGGAAGAGCGCAGAAAACTGGTAGAGCGTGAATTTCTTCGGATTATTGGCCGTCGTCCTACGGGAGTGGAACTGGATCGTTATCTGGAATTCTTTCAACGAAATATTGAGACGGGAGGGAAACTCGACGGGTTTAAAACGACAGTGAAAGCGGTCTTTTTAAGTTCGGAGTCCATGTACCGTATGGAGTTCGGTTTGGGAGAAGTTGATGAGCACGGGCGACGACATTTGTCATCCGATGAATTGGCGCATGCTCTCGCCTATGCTCTGACAGACCACAACCCGGAACGCAGTCCAGTGATTTGGGATGCGTTGCAGTCCGGCAAACTTAATTCGAAACAGGATGTGGCGCAGGTTGTTGAAAGAATGCTGGCCGAACAACTCAAGGCAGGACATTGGTGGCGGAAAGATTTACCGCGTATTATGCGTTTCTTTGACGAATATTTCGGCTTTGATCGTGCCGGAACGGTTTTCAAAGATACCGGTAGGCAGCGTGCAGAGAAAATCCCCCAATGGAATACGACGATGCTTATTCACGATGCGAGAATGTTAATCGAATACGTTCTGGCGAATGATAAAAATGTCATCAGCGAACTCCTAACTACCAACAAGTATTTTATTGCCCATCCAGGTGACAATGAGTACGCACGTGATCATTACGACTTGAGGTTAGGCGAAATTACGGATCCGGGGTTTGTCGCTTCTCAGGTCGAAAAACGACGTGAACAAATCAAGCGAGATTTTAATTTTGAGAACATGCCTGAAAAGGCTGAGCGTGCGCTCGCGGACGCAGAACGCGATGCCGAGAGAACCGTTTCTTTGTATAGGCTGGCTTTGGGCAATGGATTGAATCGCCATCCCAGCTACCCGTTTTCCTCGAAGAGCCATGGGATCGGGGACCTGATCTACATCGAACCATACAACCTACCCAGTAATGGTCGGAATTCCGAGCAAATCTGGGACTGGCCCGTAGAGCAACCAGTCATCATGCCCAAAGAGCAGCGTGCAGGCTTGCTAACGCATCCCGCCTGGTTGGCGGCCTATTCGCTTAATGAAGATAATGACCCAATTCACCGTGGGATTTGGGTTTATGAGAGGTTGTTGGCTGGTGTGCTTGGTGATGTTCCTCCGGATGTGGATGCCAATGTACCGACGGACCCGCATAAAACGCTTCGACAGCGAATGGAACCATTGCGATCAGAAAGTTGTTGGAAGTGTCACCGCAAAATCAATCCGTTGGGAGAACCGTTTGAGNTATTTGATGACTGGGGACGCTACCGTTCTCATCATTATTTTGATGAGAATGATGAGATTTATATGCGGCGGGATGGTGAATTTGAACGAAAAACAAAAGAAGGGAAGCTTACGACACGAGCAGTGGATGCATCGGGAATGATTTCGTTCTCGGGAGATCCGCGTATTGATGGCGAGGTAAAAGACGGGATCGAGATGATGAATCGCTTAGGGCATTCAACGCGGGCGAGACAAACCTTTATTCGCTATTTGTTCCGTTATTTCATGGGGCGAAATGAAATGCTTAGTGACTCACAGACGATGGTCGAGGCGGAGGCAGCCTATTTGGATAATGGCGGTAGTTTTAGAGCACTCGTGGTATCATTACTGAGTTCCGATTCTTTCTTGTACCGAAGATAATAGTGGATAGTTTTGAGCAGGAATATGATGAATAGAAGAAATATGAGCTATCAAAGACGGGAATTCCTTCAGGGGCTTTCGCTGGGTGGAGGCGCCATTGCCATGGCTCCTTTCCTTGAGTCGTTGCGACTCCAGGCAGCCGGTGATGCAGCCGCCTTACCTAAACGATTCGTCTTTGTCGTAAAATCGTCCGGCCTCGATAAGTTCAACCTGGTCCCCGAAGGTTTGGTGAACAACTTTGTTGATGAAGCAAGTGGTGAGAAGCTCGGGAACAGATCTCGGCGAGAGGGGCCGCTGATGGATGTTTCGCTGGCAGAACACAAGTTGCCTGAGAAACTAGAAATCCTTGAAGAGTTCAAAGATCGACTGACAATTATCCAGAGTCTGTCCGGGGTCGGTTTTAGAGGTAATCACACGAAGGGATTTGGAGCCCTTTCCCTTCATGATTCGGAGACCGTTGCGATTGCGCCGACGTTGGATTGTCTTCTTGGCGTACATCTTTCCAGAGGTCCTTATCCGATGTATGGCATGGCCATGAATGGCAGGCTCCTAGAGTCCGGTAACTGGCCGGAAGACAACTACTGTTACCCGAACCTATCGGCTTATGGAGCAGCTAAGCCTGTCGCCTATCAGGCGTCTCCTCGAAAAGCGTATTTAGAATTGTTCGGCGCTGCAGTGGCAAGCCCAGAACAACTGCAGAAGAAACTAGCCCTCGGCGGGAATTTGCTAGATTTCTTGACCGAGGATGCCCGTCGTGTTGAGAGGCAACTCCGGGGTGAGGAAAAGGATCGTTTTGCCCTTTATCTGGAGTCGTTCGATACGTTGCGGAAGATCGAAGAGAAAAAAGCCGCGCTGACGGATCGCATTCAACAGCACGCGCCTGAAATGACGGAACGTTATGACTCGCGCGCCCCCTCGGCGCGCATTGAATCGCATTTTGAATTNGCGTCGGCCGCATTGGTTGCTGGTTTGACCAACGTGGTAACCCTGCGTCCNGATACGTTGGGGGTAAAGTATGCGGAACTAAATCTNTCCAATTCAGTGCATGCGATTGGGCACTTGCAGGATAATAAAGCATCGAACGGATGGACTGGNCACCAGGCGCGGATGGAAATTGAAAAGTTACATCTCAAAGAGATTGCTAAGATGGCGAAGAAGTTTGCGTCGATACCGGAAGGCGATGGCTCGATGCTCGACAATACGATGATCGTCTACATGTCCTGTTCCTCGGGTGATCATCACTGTGGAGGTCACGACTGGCCTTTNGTTTTACTAGGTGGACTGGGCGGGAAACTAAGATCCGGGCGTTATTTGGAGTTTCCTAAATATGGAGAACAGGGTCACCGTACCNCAGGCAACCTTTATCTTTCATTAATGCANGCTGCCGGAATGAANACGTCNGATACGTTTGGTCAACCGGACGCAAATCTGAANGATTTGAATCTCAAGGGACCATTGGAAGAATTGATGGCGTAAGGTTTTCGAGGCTCGCGAGATAGACAACTTTCGCTAAGTGACATGCCATTAGGTATTCTCATCGAAGATAGGCTCAAACTAGTTCCCTTCGGCTGAAGTATCTTCAGCGTCTGAGCGCTTGTATGTATCAGGCCTTCGCGCAGCCTTTAATCAGCACTTGCGCGACACAACTTTGTTAAGATCCTATCCAATTGATTGGCAAACGTTTGCAGGTCTTTGGGGCCAAACGGCCTGGGGCCTTTGGTTTCCATGCCTCCGGATCGTAAGTGCTGCATTAAATTACGTGTTGCTAGTCGAGAGCCGATCGTTGACTCATCATATAATTCACCCCTTACGCCAATGGCAGTGCCATCCTTCGCGATGGCCCGCGCCGCCAAGGGGATATCACCTGTGATGACAAGATCATTCTTTTGTATTTGATCGACGATATAGTCATCAGCCTTGTCAGCCCCATCGGGCACTGTCAAAACAGTGATGATNTTGGACTCGGGGGCCCTGATAGTCTGATTGGCCACCAGAACCACTGGAATTTGTCGTTTCCGTGAGGTACTAAAAATCAGTTCTTTGATTTGATTAGGACAGGCATCCGCGTCAATCCAGATGTTTGGGGAACGACGGACTGGCTCAGGGCTATTAATTTGAGGTTCGATCATCTGGCAGTTTTATTGCTTGGTAACCCAACTATCTGGGTTGTTTAGAGATGTTTGTATTATCGTAAATATTATAGCTCGCTTCACAAAGTATTGAATTCCTATCAAAGTGTAACGGCGGATAAACATTTGCTTGTCGTGGAAGGCCTTGAGTAAAATAAACGTGTGAATAGAAACTTGTCGCCCGCAGTCAGATACGCTCAATCGAAACATCGAAATTCGGNGGCCAGTGTGAAATGAGTAATCGCTCTGGTCTGCAATTTAATGTGATGTTGCTGCTGTTTTGCGCTCTATCCTTGAAGACGAGTGTCGCGGAGGATCAAGGCAGCATCAATTATCTGGTGGAAATCAAACCAGTTCTCAAGGAGCGATGCTTTGCCTGCCACGGAACGCTGAAGCAGGAAGCCGACCTGCGTCTTGATACAGTTTCAGCGATGCGAGCGAATAAGNTACTCGGTAAGGACAGCACCTTACTTATGAGAATTACGTCCCCGGAACATGAGTTTCGTATGCCGCCTGAAGGNGAGCCACTTAAAGCNGATGAGATCACCGCCATCAGGAANTGGATTGCAGATGGTGCCGTTGGTCCGGATNATGAACAACCAGAGGCCGCACCGGAATCACACTGGGCATTNCAGGCCATTAAAAGGCCGGCTAATGTATCTTCCAAGGGCGGCATGCATCCGATCGACGCCTACTTTGACGCCAGATATAAAATGGAGGGACTGGTTCCTCAACCTGCGGCTGAGCGAACGATTTTAATTCGTCGCTTATATCTGGACTTGACGGGGCTTCCGCCAACCGTGGAGCAGTTAGCTTCCAAAGAAACACTGCCAGTATTGATAGCGAAGCTACTGGAGAGTCCGCAATATGGTGAGCGGTGGGGAAGACACTGGATGGACGTCTGGCGGTATAGCGACTGGTATGGTCTAGGCACTGAAGTACGTGATAGCCAGNTGCACCTTTGGCGTTGGCGTGACTGGATCGTTAATTCCCTTAATGAGAATAAAGGTTACGACCAGATGCTTCGGGAAATGCTAGCAGGCGATGAAATTGCGCCGGATGACCCAAAGGTTTTAGCAGCCACAGGTTTTCTCGCGCGCAACTGGTTTAAGTTTAATCGCACAAGCTGGCTGGATAACACGATTGAACATACNGCCAAAGCATTCATGGGGTTGACGATCAATTGCGCGAAGTGCCATGATCACAAATACGATCCTGTGACTCATGTTGATTATTATCGCTTTCGAGCAATATTCGAGCCCCATCATGTTCGTATTGACGCGGTGCCGGGTGAGTCAGATCTTCATAAGCATGGAATAACNCGTGTTTTTGACGGGAATCTTGAAGCAGCTACCTANCTACATGTACGCGGTGAAGAAAGCAAACCTGACAAAAGCCAACGCATCAATGCAGGGCCTCCCGTATTTTTGGCTAATGCAGCCTGGCAGCCCGCTAAGCCGATCGATCTCCCACTCATTGCTTGGCGTCCCGATGTTCAGTCGTTTGTTCAAGAAGATCACCTGGAACGNGCCCANGATTCGTTGGTGCAGGCGGAAGCCANACTAAAGGAAGTGAAGTTGGAACTAGCGGCGTTAGATAAAGATCATGGCGCTGGAAATGAAAAACCGACGGAGATTCAGGTTCCCGCCAAAGTTGTTTTTATGGACGANTTTAGTAAGCAGCGNCCGGAACTTTGGGANTCGGTTGGCGACGACTTAACGTATCAGGATGGTCATCTCTCGGTTACGAAGCCATCTTTGGAAAAGTCGTTTCTGCGCTCGAAGNTCAAACATCCGCACGACTTTGAACTTAATCTAAAATTCAANACGAATGGTGGTGTGAANTGGAAGTCGGTCGGAATACGTTTTGACGTGGATCAAAGTGGGAACAACTCTCATTTTGTNTATGCCAGTGCTGCGGATGGAGGTAAGGTGCACCTGGCCCAGACGGTCGGAGGTGTCGCGAAATATACCAATGCGGTTTCCAAGTTACCGATTCACCTGAATCGGGAATACACGCTGAACCTCAAGGTTCGCGACCGNGTAATTAATGTCTCGTTAGATGGGCAATTTCTGTTTGCTTACCAAATGCCGCCCCGACAACCCGGAGCGATCCAGCTCATGGCTTACGATGCGATTGCAGAATTTGACAAGATCGAAGTTAGACACCTGCCTGCAGGAATTGTACTCAAAAGGACTGCAGCAAGTCCCATGAATATGGCCACCCCTGCTTTAGTTAAACTGGCGGAAGCGAAACGGGATCTGGCGAAGGCCGAATACGCTTTTCTACAGGCACGTATTGCCGCGGACAATGCAAGCCTCAAGGGGGCAGGCCAAGGTTCTGAGGAAGACGCGCGACGTATCCTGCTTGAGGTGAAAATAGCTCAAGCCAAAGTCGACCTGCTTGATGAAAAGAAAGCTGGGAAGGCTGCCGAGGCAATTAGGAAACTAGAAGCAGATCGGGAGTCCCGTAGTTACCCGGATTACCCACCATTGACCGCCAGTAGTGTGTCACTTCTTATCACTAAGAATGAAGACGCCCTGCCNACNGCAGACGGCTATCCAACTTCCAGTTCAGGCCGCAGAACGGCACTGGCCGATTGGTTAACCCACCCCAATCACCCACTCACTGCCAGAGTGGCTGTGAACCACATATGGTTAAGGCATTTCGGGACCCCTTTGGTTGCATCCGTTACCGATTTTGGCCTCAGGGCTCCCGCTCCTCTGCATCAACCATTGCTGGATTATTTATCAGTGGAACTAATCGAGTCTGGCTGGGATATGAAGTCCCTCCACCATTTAATCCTCTCATCAAAAACCTGGCAACGAAGCTCTTCCAATCTNGGCGTNGATCAAAATACCCAGATCCTAGATGGAGNNAATCGGAACTACTGGCGAATGAATGGTCGTCGCATGGAGGCTCAGGTTATTCGAGATAGTCTCTTGTATATGGGGGAGACACTCGACCTTACTTTGGGCGGACCGCCGGTGATGGCTTCGTCCGATGCGAGAAGACGCAGTCTTTATTTTTTCCATTCCAGAGACAGTCGGTCGAAGTTTCTGACCACTTTTGATGACGCGGATGTATTTGCGTGCTATCGACGTAGTGAGAGTATTGTGCCTCAGCAGGCGTTNGCAATGATGAATAGTCCACTGGCTACAGCAGCAGCAAAGCAGATCGCAACGACCTTTCATGCAGATTTAACGCAGGAGGAATTTGTTCGTGCAGCGTTCCTGAAAGTGCTGGGTCGACAACCTAATGATTCGGAACTGACCGTGAGCCTGACCTATTTGAAAGAGCAAGCCGCTCCTGAATATTTTATCGCTGCTTTGATCAACCTTAACGACTTTGTGATGATTCGATGAGAAATAAATACGCACCTGCAATCGCGAGACGAACGATTTTGCGTTCAGCGCTGGGTTTCAGTGCTTTGGCACTTAACGGCATTGCGGCAGCAGAGGAATCGGCCCAGCGGGTCAGAGGCCCGCACTTTATTCCAAAGGCCAAAAAAGTGATATGGCTNTTTATGCGCGGNGGGGTNAGTCACATGGANAGTTTTGACCCCAAGCCGGAGCTTNNTAAATATGCNGGCAAAGCGATTGGAAATACACCTTACGAGTCTGTGTTGGATCCTGCCAGGATTCGAAAACTACGAATCCCAATTAAAGGTGATGCCAACGGCGTGACTCGAACTAAGATATTTCCTCTGCAGACCGGCTATAGGAAATATGGCGAATCAGGGATTGAGATCAGTGACTGGTTTCCGAATATTGGTTCTTGTGCCGATGAGATTGCTTTTATCAGATCGATGTGGACGAGTGATAATAACCATGGGGCTCAGGTCCAGTTTCATTCAGGGCGTCACTTTCTGGATCCGCGTGTCCCGACAATTGGTGCATGGATAAACTATGGTCTTGGTTCACTTAGCCACAATCTGCCCCAATTTATTAATATCGGCCCGCGATATTTTGATAAGAGGGATGCGCACTACCTGGGCCCAGCCTATGAAGCAGTTAACCTTCAGGTAGATCCTGCAAATCCACTTGAATTCGCCACNCCAACCAACGGTATGACCTCACGCGANCAATTGGAAAACCTAAGACTCACCAACGANCTNAATCGACTTTCGTCGCAGCAATATCCACTCGATCCTGTGATCGATGCGAGAATGAAATCTTATGAGTTGGCATATCGGATGCAGACCGCGGTACCNGAAGCTCTTGACTTGNCGCAGGAATCCGCTGAAACGCAAACGCTATATGGCTTAGATCAGCCAGAGACCAAAGGTTTTGGCCAACAGTTGTTGGCAGCCAGAAGGTTGTCAGAACGTGGGGTGCGATTTATTCAGATTATGCATGGCGATGGCGCTGCCGGCGCATGGGATAGTCACTCGGGGTTGAAAAACGGCCATTCGAAGCTTGCAAAGCAGGTAGACCTGCCTACGGCGGGATTGTTAAAAGATCTTAAACGGCGGGGCCTTCTTGATGAAACGATTGTTGTTTTCGCTACTGAATTTGGGCGTACACCGGGTACTCAGGGCGCGGATGGCCGGGATCATCACGCCTTTGGTTTTAGTGTATGGATGGCAGGTGCTGGTATCAAAGGGGGCGTGGTTAACGGAGCCACCGATGAACTTGGATACCATGCAATCGAGGATCCGCATTATGTCACTGATATCCATGCGACGGTCAATTCCCTGCTGGGCATCGATCCAAGAAGACTGGAAGTCTCGGGGCACAAGCGCCTTGATCGAGACTATGGACACGTAATCGAAGACATCCTTTCCTAAGAAAGCGTGTGTGCTGACAATAGAGAAATAATTCAGACCTAAGATTGCCGCTCTAAGGCGCGAGCATTAAGTGGAACGAGCTGACTCCCTCATACCGTTATTCATCGGTTTGACATCGAAATAAAAAACGCGGCTCCGCCTTCCCAAGTCAACCAAGGAATATTGTGGGAATGCCCAGTTTATCAAACGCTGAGAGCTAGGGATGAGAACCATGGTCTTCAAGGTTAAATTATTAGATCCTGAAGAAAAAAACTCCGCGGAATAATAACGTGATTGGTATTATCCCACGGAGTCGTATTTTAGGGTTGGGAACATTATGTTCCCAACAAAGCTAGGTTAGTGGGCATGCCCGCCACCGCCTTGGAAGCCTGAAAAATCTGCATCTGTTTCGTCGCCTTTGGGGCACACAACAGAAACAAACCGAGCAGGATCGGCAGCGACATCAATCAATACGATATAGCGGTTGTAGCGACCTTTGCCTGCTGCACCGTGAAACGGAGCATCGGCGAGGTTAGTGAAGGTACCATCACCAACAAGAGTTGATAAGTCACCAAGACCAAAAGCAATTAATTGGGAAGTTGCTTCACCGCCCACAGCAATATTGTTAACGCCGTTGAGCCCAGCGATCCATCGTGCCATTGGCACGGCAGTCCCGGCAGCCAGGCTTACATGATAACCACGTCCGTTGTTCCCGGCAGCTTCCGGCATTTCAAAAGCATCGCCAGGGATTTCAATTTCATCAATACTCCCTACCGTAGCATTGGTTGTTCCATCAGGTCCAAAAATGTCGAGCGTATGGGGACCATCATCCTCCGCATTACCCTTTAAATCCACATAGCGGATCTCGGCGATCCCTGCTTCAACGAGAACTTCAGGATCCACGTCCACGATTTCCAATTTAGACGTTAAACTCGAGCTGATAATATCACAGAACACCTCACCTGATACATTTGTAGCGTGATTGTCAGGGGCTTCCGCGGTCGGTGAAGTGG
This sequence comes from Planctomycetaceae bacterium, assembly GCA_002705165.1. Lineage (GTDB taxonomy): Bacteria > Planctomycetota > Planctomycetia > Pirellulales > Pirellulaceae > UBA721. Next base: position 13,361 of record PAJC01000148.1, read on the forward strand.
GAGTTGCCGCAATAAGAGAATCTAGATTAGAGGGTAACGCACCTTCGGTTGAGGCAAATACGTTAAAAGCGTTTTTCACTGCTTGCATGGTATGTACTGACGTTCCCATTGCAGCTTTATTGGTTAGCCCACCGTAATTGGTAATAATGGCTCCACCCACAATCGCCAGCATAGAGACGACCATGAGTACTTCTAGTAAGGTAAAACCGAATTGTTTCTTGTGTGAATATTTCATTTTACTTCTTCGCTTTAAATAAATTGATAAATATAAATGCGATGAGAGGACTTCCTAATGGAAGTCATTGAAATCACGAAATACCTAGCGACTTGCAGGTTGGTTATTTCATGAAAAAGATTGTGGTCACAAACAGAGAGTTTATGACGTGGGCGAATGAATCTCTGGCGGGCCACGTACGAGAAAATTGTGCGTGTTTAGCGGAAGGTGCCAGTGCTCGTAAGTAGCTGCAGCAAAATAAACGAAATGATGGCTGACATCGATAGTGATTTCAAAAGAGACATCACCTGCCTGCGCCAGAACATAACAGGTCCAACAGTCGGATGAACTATCCTCTTTCTCGTGATTTTCAGGAGCATCCGCTCCCAAAAGATGTTCATTTTCGGAACCAAAATCTGATAAGTGCTTTGCATGGGAATG
>PAJC01000149.1 GCA_002705165.1 Planctomycetaceae bacterium
GGCGGGACGTGTGTTGCGTGGGCCAAAACTTGATGAGAACTGATTAAGAGTGAAGACGTGGTTTCGCACCACCTTCATTTATCAGGCTCGCCTCGTACGCTGCCAACTCATCAAGCCGCTTGGATATAGTCAACTCGTCCTGATAGTCTTTCGCCAGATCGATGAAGGTGACGTAGTTTTTCGGGTCGTTCTCGACGAACGTGAGGTAACGTTGGGCAATGGTTGTGTCTTCGATCTTCTCGGCTATCAAAGCGAAGCGTTCGTAACTGCGAGCTTCCTGCAACGCTGAAATCAGAAGCCGATCTACAACGCGTCCGGGTTCTTTGTTAACGATTAGTTGTTTTAACCGTTTGTCGTAGCCGATCGGTTGCTGGCGACGAAAGCCGATACCCAATGAGTTGATCAATTCACGCATCTGCTGAAAGCGGGACAATTTCTGCGTGATCAAATTGGACATGGCGATACTAAGCGATTCGTTATCGCAGTATGCCAATAAAAGCTTCAAGCACCATGACGCCGAATCTTTTTCCCAATGGGTGTGATCCAGTAGGATTTTATNGCATCNNCTGAGACTTCCAGCTGGCGAGCCCAGTCCGGGCAGGTGGNAACCTGTAAGAATGTCATTCGNCCTCCAGTCTAAACGTCAAGAGAAGCCTTAATCAATCTTGATATAATAATACTCNGANAATCATGAGCCGAGAACAGTTNACGTTAGAAAGGTCGATCATTGGAGGAAAGCCACAAGGTATCTGATTGGCAGCGCGCTNTTCAGCAATTGATTGACGGACGTAGGGAGGTCGCCGCGCCGATCGGTCCGTTACCTGAAGCGGTGTCACCGATCGATTTGNAAGAAGCCATGAGGTTGCAGGACGCGCTGAACGCGCGTTTGGTAGCCGAGGAGTATGGCGAAATAGTGGGCACCAAAATTGGTTGCACCACTCAGGTAATGCAGGAATATCTAGGGATGCCACATCCATGTTCGGGAGCTATTTTTGATACGACCGTGCAACAACGGCACGGAAGGTTTGACTTTGNAANTTTNCACCATGTTGGTGTGGAATGCGAGATTGCGGTGACTTTGGGAAACTCTATTTCCCCNCGTCGTGCTCCGCATACATTGAAAACCGTTGAGGAAGCCGTTGCCTCCGTTCATGCCGCCATTGAAGTGGTGGANGATCGGTATGTAGATTTTGAAAATAGAGTTCCTGATTGGCGNACATGGGTCGCCGANGANTTCTTTGGGGCTGGAGCNGTNNTNGGNNCTCCTGTGNAGGACTGGCGNAAGATGGATCTNAGTGNNANNCNAGGNANCATGANAATTAATGGTNTCNAAGTNGGNTCNGGTGTAGGCNNNGANATTATNAATGGNCACCCGNTGGAGGCGCTNGTATGGCTNGCGAACGAACAGTCNGCCNTGGGNCGNGNNCTNCCAGCNGGTTGGATTGTAATGCTGGGAAGTGTCGTTCAGACCAAGTGGCTGCAGATTGGCGATCAGGTAGAGGTGCAACTAACCGGGTTGGGCGGCGTGTCCGCAAAGTTTTAAATCGGTATACCTTAACGATTCAGCGGTTAGTAAAATAAAATCNTTAGCTGGGTTACCAACNTTGGAGAATANGGCATTGATTAAAAACCTCTTGTTACTAGTTTCGATTTGTTTGCTGTCATCAGTANTACGAGCTGAAAAGCCTAATATTGTNTTTATCTTTGTAGATGACCTTGGTTGGAAAGACATCGGTTGCTACGGCAATGAGTTTGTGGAAACTCCTCATATCGACAACCTGGCTCAGGACGGTATGCGGTTTACNGACTTTTACGCCGCGGGTGCCGTCTGCTCACCGACACGTTGTGCGGTCCAGTCCGGTCAGAATCAAGCGCGTATTGGAATTACNGCACATATACCGGGNCATTGGCGTCCGTTCGAAAGAGTGAGGACTCCGCAGACTGCGATGGCACTTCCGTTAGATACGGTAACTGTTGCCGAGTCTTTAAAAAATGCAGGTTATACCACTGGGTATGTTGGAAAATGGCACTTGGGCACGGGGCCAGAGTATGCGCCCGACAAACATGGCTATGACTTCGCGGCNGAAATTGGCGGTCCGCAGCGGCCTGGTTCGTTCCGTGTCATTGGANATCCCGAGGTAAAGCCTAAGCAGGGGCAGTTTCGTACCGAATTTGAAGGGGAATTGTGCCGTCAATTTATCCGGGAAAATAAGGACACACCATTCTTCCTGATGTTATCTCCGTTTCATGTTCACATTCCTTTGTCGAGCCGCTCCGATCTCGTTGCGAAATACCAATCGAAGGCCGAGAAGCTTGGGGTCTCATTACCAAATCCGATTTACGCGGCAATGATTGAGGAAGTTGATAACTTGGTGGGAGAAGTGCTTCAGGAAATTGAACATCAGAAATTGACGAAGAAGACGATGGTGGTTTTCACGTCAGATAATGGCGGACTTTATCGTCGTTATGATTATCAGGAAAAAGCTGATGATAATGTAGCAACTCAGGCACCCTTAAGAGGTGAAAAAGGAACTTTATATGAGGGTGGTATTCGTGTGCCACTAATTGTCAAGTTTCCAGGTGTGGTGAAACCGGGGCAGGAAGTNTCCCAGCTTTCGATTTCNTATGACTTTTATCCNACATTTGTCAGCGTGGCATCGGGCGCTTTACCCGTAAGCCAGACGATAGATGGGGTCGATATGAGTCCGTTGCTCGACGGGACAGTTGAGAGAATTGAAAGACGGTCTCTATTTTGGCATTTCCCTCACTATCATCATGATCGTCCAGCTAGTGCAATCCGGGATGGTGACTGGAAATTAATTCAATATTTGGATGGNACCGGGGACCTAGAACTCTACAATTTAAAAGACGATCTTGGGGAAGAGAAAAACCTCAGTACAACCTATCCAGGACGTAGGAACGACCTAATGTCCAAGTTGAAGNCATGGCAAACCGATACTATTGCTCGCTTGCCCATTCCCAATCCCTCCTATGACCCTGCCAGATCTCACGAATGGTGGAGTCGTCGTAGCGGTAAGCCCGTCGAAAGTGACCTTAGAAAACGTTTTCCTCCCACTGAATTAAAGCTAAAGTAGCGAAATGACCAGAATTTCCAATTTCGCAGGATTCGTGTTTTCGTTGAGCGTAGGCGTCATTCTGATTGTGCTTTTCAATGACGACGTTGTGGGATTTGAGGAAATGCCACAGACACCACAGGAAGAGCATTTCGAAAATAAGGTAAGGCCACTGCTCAAAGCGAGGTGTTACAGCTGCCACAGTCACGATAGCGGCAAAGCGAAGGGTGGATTAGTGCTCGACTCCAAGCAGGGCTGGCAAAAAGGCGGAGGGCTTGGANCTGCGATTGTCCCCGGTGTGCCGGACGAGAGTNTATTGATTCAGGCTGTGCGGCATGATGGGCTTGAAATGCCTCCGGATAATAAGCTATCCGCCAAGGANATCTCTATTCTGGAATGGTGGGTGAAAGAAGGAGCGTTTGACAATCGTGAATCCAAAGAAGCGCCTGTGGCGGAAGGGGCTTTGTGGGCGTTAGCTCCAATCGTCAGTCCGGACGTTCCCCCTATTAAGAACCGGGATTGGGTCTTGGATCCAATCGATCAGTTTATTCTTTATCGCCTTGAAGCCAATGGTCTTAAGCCCGCTGCACCGGCGGATAAATATTCCCTATTAAGACGAGTCACTTTTGACATTACCGGTTTGGCGCCGACGCCTCAGGAGATTGATGAATTTTTAGCTGATGATTCTGTNGATGCGTACGCTAACGTTGTTGATCGATTACTNAAAACACNGGGATTTGGTGAGCGTTGGGCCAGGCACTGGTTTGATTTATCCTGTTATGCCGATGTTCAACGTAACACCCTAATCGGCGAAGCCTGGCGGTACCGGGATTACGTGATTAACGCCTTTAATTCCGATCGGCCTTTTGATCGATTCATTCACGAGCAGATCGCAGGAGATTTGTTGCCGGCTTCGTCAGTTCAGGAACGTCGTGAACTAATGGTGGCGACCGGATACCTTTCCATTGGGCCCTGGGTGATCGAAAATTATATAAAGCCTCAGTTAGTTGCTGACATTGTNGATCACCAGATAGATCGCATCGGCCGTACTTTCTTGGGCCAGACGGTATCCTGCGCTCGCTGTCATGATCATAAGTTCGACCCAATACCCACTCGCGACTACTATGCGATGGCCGGAATTTTCCACAGTTCATTAACGACAGAGCATACTGGCCCCGGTGTTTGGAGTTCGATNGTCGAACATCAACTCCCGNCGTTGCCCGCGGACTCCCAGACCTTGGCNAAAGNACGAATCCGCAAGGACGAACTATTAGCAGAGNTGCGCCAGGCAGAGCTTGAATTGTTAGACTGGCATCGTGAGTTTCCGTTAGCCTCCAATGCGAATGTTGCGATTTCCGAGCCCGTAATGGTCAATGAAGGAGGACGGGAATATGAATTGACTTTTGACTATGCATCGACGGTTTGGGCTGGAGCTAGCCAGGCAACTAAGGCAGGCGATGCTTTACTGGTCGAATTGGTTGATGCACAAGGCAAGTTAATCAAAACGACGTCAGTCTTGCAGCGCGGATGGTCTGGTAGTAAGGAACTTCCGCAACTGCAGAACCACGTCGTGAAATATACGGGCACTGGCACGGGCAGGATTCAAATCCGGATCACTAGCGCTCAGCCAGGCAATGGTAGATTCGCTGGTTTGATAGATAACCTTGCTATCGTTTCCGGAGATTCTACTCTCTTCGCGGAAACCTTCGATGAATTTGCGATGCCGCCAATAAGCGGTAGGCAGGCACATACGCAAGCGAATATATTTGCTCAAGTAGCGTATGCAGGCTGGAGTGGTCTAGGAATCAACCATNCGCATGTTGCAGAATTGGAACCTGACAATTATGCGNTACAGATATTTAGCGGTAATATGTCTGATTTCAAGAAGCTCGCTGCAACGNCGGGAGGCGATGGAGAAAGAATCAGGNTCGCAGTGGCCGCANCAAAACGANTTAATCGAATAGCCACTGAATTGGCGAAGCTAAAGACCGCGCACGAACCGGAATATGCAATGTCTCTTACGGACATTACGCAGCCGNCTGATGTTCCGATCTATCGACGCGGTGATTTTAATCTTCCGGGTGAAGTTGTACCGCGTGGAGTTCTCAGCCTAACTAATCACCAATCGATGGTAAACGTACCGGAGAATCAAAGTGGNCGTTTGCAGTTAGCACATTGGTTAACGGGACCGGACAATACCCTGACGACGCGAGTATTGGTAAATCGGGTCTGGCATCACCTGTTTGGAAGGGGGATCGTTACGAGCGTTGACTACTTCGGTGTCCATGGCGATCGTCCGTCGCACCCTGATCTGTTAGATCATCTTGCCTCGAGATTTCGAGTTGAGAATCAATGGTCACTGAAACAACTGATCCGCCAAATTGTCTTGACTCAAACCTATCGGATGTCGTCTGTTGGTGACGTCGAGAAGGACGAAATTGATCCGGAAAATGAACTGTTATGGCGTATGAATCGCCGCAGNNTAACGGCCGAGGCGATGCGTGACGCGATGTTNCAAATAAGTGGANAACTGGATTCCGGCAATGGTGGTAGTCCATTGGGATTAGAGTTGGAGGGCAATATCCGCGGGGCCGGAGGCAATGTGAACCCNCCTACCTGGGGAGGGAAAGTACCTGAAGACGTGAAGCTCCAACGTACAGTTTACCAGCCGCTAAAGAGACTTCCACCNGCGGGCGACTTGGAGATTCTTTCNGTTTTTAATTTCCCTCATCCAAACGACATCACTGGGGCACGAGCACAAACGACAGTGGCGACTCAGGCATTGTTCCTTATGAATGCGCCTTTTGTTAAAGAACGTGCGAAACAGTTGAATGAGCGCATCCACAGTATGGATTTGGGATCAGACTTAGCCTCACTAAACTTTGCCTACAAATTGGTCGCCGGCCGACCGCCCTCGATGAATGAAATAAGGGTTGCTCAACAATTCATTGAAGGTCTGTCTGAGTCAGAAGGGGCAGAATCCGGGAATCTCGTGCTTAGAAAAAAAGCATGGGAACAATTGTGTCATGGCCTTCTTATATCTAATAGCTTCTTATTCATAGAGTAGTGAGTTGGAGACGAATGATNAATNTTCAAGGGAATCGACGAACCTTTTTACAACNNTCCGCCTGTGGATTCGGGGCGTTGGCGTTAGCTGATCTTCTTTCAGTCCGTCCTGTCACAGGCCGTGATGTAATNGGGGGCGGGGCACTCGTTGAAAAACCAACGCATCTTANGNCTCGGGCGAAACGCGTTATCTTCCTCTATATGAAGGGCGGGCCGAGTCAAATGGATCTATTTGACTATAAANCGGCACTGGCAAGAGGGCATGAGCAACCTCTTCCGTATAAACTNCCGTCTCAGGAGGAAACCGTTGGTCTCGATGATACAAAGCTTATGGGCCCCATCAGTCCATTTTCTTATCGGGGCGAGAGCGGTTTACATATGTCAGATTGGTTACCGGAAATTGGGAAACATGCTGATAANTTGTGTGTATTAAGAGCGGTGCAGAGTGATAGCCCCAATCATGGCGTCGCAGAACGTCAGTTGCATACCGGTAATCTNTTCGATGTTACACCCTCNATGGGTTCCTGGATTTCGTATGGTCTGGGTACGGAAAATCAACAGCTTCCATCTTATATCACACTGTTACCCGGTGAGGGTGAACGAAATTACAGTAGTGCATTTTTGCCAGCGATTCATCAGGGCACAGCGATACAGGAGGTAGGGGTCACTCCCGGAAGGGCACCTATTCGTCACCTTAGAGATGGTTCGGTAGACGAAGAGGTGCAGCGGAAACGTGTGGATCTTATTAAAGCATTGAACCGCGAACAGCTTACACGACTCGAATCGGATCAGCAAATGGAAGGCGTCATCGAGTCGTTTGAACTAGCCTTTCGAATGCAAACCGAAACACCGAAACTCGTTGATATTTCCAATGAAACTCAGGGGACTAAAGATCTCTATGGNATTGATCAAAAAGACACGAATCAATTTGGAAGGCANTGTTTATTAGCGAGGCGNTTTACTGAAGCGGGTGTTCGGTTTGTTCAGGTAACGCTTGATGGCTGGGACCATCACAATAAGATAAGGGAAGGGCTTCCGAAAATGTCCCGGCAATGNGACAGGCCTGTGGCTGGGCTGTTAACGGACCTTAAGCAGAGGGGCCTATTAGACGATACCCTCGTCCTTTGGGGTGGAGAATTTGGCCGAACTCCGCATGCGCAGTTTGGGGACGGTCGTGAGCACAATCCGCATGGCTTCACGATGTGGTTGGCGGGTGGCGGAGTTAAAGGTGGAATAACGCACGGTCAAACGGATGACTTTGGCTATCATGCTGTAGCAGGTGGCGTCCATATCAATGATTTACATGCCACACTGCTTCATTTGTTAGGTGTTGATCATGAACGACTGACTTTTGAACATCATGGGCGCCCGTTCCGATTGACGGACGTCGCAGGAAACGTCGTAAAGGAAATCCTTGCCTAATTCAAGGTTTGGNGGCCAAGGACACGGGGGACGCCATGGCATTTAGAATTTCGATAACAGCNGACTTCTACNACGAATGTGGTGAACCGAAATATTCAGACTTTGGGCTCTCNGTTTTTGATGGGCACGATTCAATAGATGTAGCGGCGTTTTCCCAACACNATGTNGAAATTGGAGCCGAGCAACTGGCTNANGCTCATGCGGTTTTAGTCTTAACCCCCAANGTAACGGCGGAATCGTTGCNGCTTGCAAGCAACCTGTTAGTTGTTAGTCGGTTCGGTGTTGGNTTTGACTCGGTCGANGTAGCANCCTGTACNCAAAATGATGTGCTGGTGACAATCGCAAAAGGTGCTGTCGATCGCCCTGTAGCTGAGGCAACGATCGCCTGGATGTTAGCGTTAAATCATAAGGTGTTTCAGAAGGATAAGCTCCTAAGAAGCGGGCATTGGGATGCTCGAAGTAACCTGATGGGAACGGAATTGCGAGACAAGATATTGGGCGTGGTTGGTTTGGGAGGGATTGGGAGTCAGTTGGTTGCTCTACTCCGTGGTTTTGGAATGAAACAGCCGATTGCATTCGATCCGTTCGCGTCTGCTGAAGTTTTTGATAGGTTAGGCGTCAAGCAGTGTAGCCTGGATGAGCTTTTGAAAATGGCAGACTTCGTCTCTCTACATTGCCCTCTGACAGAAGACACCAGGGGACTCATTGGACCGTCGCAATTAAACCTAATGAAGCCCACGGCGTATTTGCTCAATCTGGCCAGGGGGGGTGTCGTCAATGAAGATGCATTATTTGACGCCTTATCTACCGGGGAAATAGCAGGAGCAGCTTTGGATTGCTTCGTCGACGAGCCTGTAACTACTCCACATCGTTTCGGAGACTTGGAAAACGTAATCCTTGCGCCTCATAGTATTGCCTGGACTGACGAGCTATTTAGAGACATTGGCAGGATTTCCTGTAACAGCATTGTCGATGTGTTATCCGGGAATTTGCCGCACGGAGTCGTGAATCCGGAAGTGCTNGAAAAAGAGTCNTTTAAGGCGAAGTGGCGACGGGTTGTGAGTGGAGCGTAGGCGTGCGTAGCCNAAACGCTNACAGGCNGANGAGAGNAANGAGNAACTNAGTACGTTNTAGCGNCAGTCNTGAGGTCTTCATCANATNTTTGTTTTAGTTAGAGGGCTGGCGTATGGAGTTGACGTCGTAATCACCNGTCGATTGGTGAGGCGTCATAGGCCAGGTATCCGTACGAAATGGATAGGCAGGCAGTTCCTTTCCATTGAGTAGACTCCCATGCGGTAGATTGCTTAAAGCATATCGCACAGCTACGGGGTCTTTAATATCGTCATGCCAGACAACAAGTGTTTCACCGGCGATACGAGCGTTTGCGTGATGNAACTCCCTGTCGTTGCCTGCTATGTAGAATCCCTGAACNGTATCTTTATCCAAACGCAAACCGTTAGCCGTCCCGGATTCAAAGCTGATGGTGACTTTTCCGTCTTCAATCTGATACGACTCGTAGACAGGGCCTTTCCAGATGANGTTGTTANNGCNTGNTTGCGGNTATATTTCGCTTAACGCCCAGCGAGCGAGTCGCTCGCCTACCGGTCGTTTGTGGGCGGGGTGNATGCTCCCGTTGGAATTGGTGTCATAACTTGGGATAAGGCCAGTATGGTTAAATCGCTGCCAGGTGATATGCTGGATTTCCCTAATCACATTGGTATGGTGATTCATGTCATAGGTCATCGACCGCCGATTACTCCAACCTGCGATCTGGACGAGACCGAATGGGAGATCCGATNCATTAAACAAATNTCTCCAATCACGAATGACTGCCGGGAAAGTCGCGTAGAANGGTTTCCANCTTGTACCGAACGAATTGTTCTCTCCNTGATAGAATAGGACGCCGCGNATCGACAGTTGGGANATCGGAAAGATCATTCCGTTGATCATGCCGGCTGGGTGCCGTTTATGACCTGGATTTATATAGTCGTTCGGGTTCGGNCGNCGGGGAGGCTGTTCCCCCTGTTCTTTAGCCATCTTTGCCTTGATTTCCCATGCCGCTNTATCGTTGCTTAAGCGTGCCTGTGCTCCTTGCTCGCCACCTCCNNCNATCCATTNTTGCAAGTCCNCTTCGAANGAGTCNTGGTAGGGTTTCATTTCGGGGATGCCTGCGAGCGTTCCGTCTGTGACCCAATGTTGAGCCATGGTGCCTCCCCAACTGACATCGATGAGTCCGACGGGGGTTTTCAATAGTCGGCTGATTCGCTGGGCGAAGTAGTAACCAACCGCCGTACAGTTATCGACCTGGTCTGATGTTGCCTTTCTCCAGTTGCCTTCTTTGGCATCAGGGGAGGCAACAGGGAAGTCACTTTGTGGATTGTTCCTGGCGATTAACGGAACTCGGTTGAACCGAATATGGGAAGCATTAGCAGACGCAATTTCGATGTCGCCGTCGCGTGATCCTTTGAGGGTCCATGCCATATTGCTTTGGCCGCCGCAGAGCCAAACCTCGCCGACGAGGACGTCCTTAAATTCAATTCGTTGTATGCCATTGTCGACGGTCAGTGCGCGTGGCTGAAAGCTTTTGGCGAGTTTGGGTAACACCGCGATCCACTTACCACTCTCGTCTGCCTTGGTCTGGACAGCAACTTCACCAAACCTCACTTCAATAGCCGTACCGTTTNTAGCCCATCCCCAAANGGAAACCGGTTTCTCTGCCTGGAGAACCATCGAGTCTCCAAAGATATTGGGCAAATCGAATTCGTCACCTGTGTTTGCCAGGACAGGCATAGATGCGAAGAAAATAAGAAAGCTGAAATTGGTAAAGCGAGGGCACATGTTACGTTGTTTCTAACGAGATAAGTTCAGTTTGCTGAGAGGTAATCTGGGATCGGAGAGCAAGTCGGGTAACGGAGCGTTTGGGTAGTCGACTGGTTTGTATTGTATAGAAAGTTCGGGGGTGTAAAAACGCTGTCCGTCTGATTTCCACGAGCGAATGGCCCGGTCTAGGATTCCGCTGGTTAATAGGGTTCGTTCTACCGGATAGCTGGGTTGACCAGTATGAAACATCCGCTCTATGGCTTTGGTCAGATAAGCAAAATGTGGATGTTTGGGTTCAGGACGCTCCTCAAGCTGCATTGCAATTGGTTTGGGGACGCCCTTTAACCGCACCGCCACTGAAGTCCGAATAACCGATTGAAGCATAAACTGTGCACCAAGGAAACCATCTTTGCATTGAAACAGTATTAACGACTTGGGAGGGGCGAGTCTTGGATCTAACGTGCGGGTGACTCTGGGAACTGCTGAAAGAGCCGCATCATAAAGTTCGCGATCGATTAAGCCAGATTGAAGGACGCGTTCAACTTCCGGCCCCTCAAAAAACTGCACCCATTTGACCCCGGTTTTGGCCCCGCGGCGTTTTTCGATGACCGATTGTAACGAATCCAGAGCATGACTTGCATAGATATCGAGCCCGTCATACCCGATGCCAACAGCAGCCTGAATATCCGAATTCATAGGAATAGGG
>PAJC01000150.1 GCA_002705165.1 Planctomycetaceae bacterium
CCTTCAAGGCAACTTAGATAACCTCATGGACGGATTGTTCGAATTACCAAAAGCCAGACTAGATCNCGCGGCAGCCCTACCACCTAATGGCGTTTGGTGTCTGGCGAGTATTCCCATTCTGTTGCTAACGATTTTTGAGAACAAAGTTCCCAAATCTATGATACTGCCACTGACATCCACGATCGCCTTGTGTGGTGCCTGCCTTTGTACGCTAGCCTCCACTCCTCTGGTCTATCAATCTACCTTCGTCGTGATGCAATGTTCACTGCCTGCAATTGCCGTCGGGGCGTGGTACTGCCATCGTAAAAGAGANCTCCCTATGNCGGCGATTATTTTAGTCATCGTTACTGCTTGTTTGGGNATCACGCAGTACCCATACAGTTCCGGAATCTATTTTTGTTACTGTGCTCCCTTTGTCCTACTTACGTTGATCGGTGTTATTGGACGTACTACCACGTACGACAANCCACTTTGGCTTACNTTTATTGTGNTATTGGCGNTCTTTGCTGTTGCCCGCGTCAATTATACGAATCCACGGCTNATCGGTTCNAGNTCACAACNCTTCGANAACAACAGGTCACTACAAACAACCCGAGCGAAATTGAAAATCGAAAGCTCACAACAACAGGAATACNACTCTTTTCTACAAATCATCGAGAAACAAACCACCANTAACGAGNCCATTCTGGCGGGGCCTGATTGCCCGCAATTCTATTTTCTGTCCGGACGTCAAAACCCAACNCCTCAATGCTATGACTTATTTCGCGCTTACCAACTTGGTGGTCAGTCCGAGTTGGAAACAGAACTTAAAAGGCTAATTGAAACTCGGGACATCCAGCTAGTCGTCCACAATCGAAANCCNGAATTCTCCAAACCTTACTCGCCTGATTTTATTTCGTGGTTAGAGTCATGGGGAGAACGCTCACCAAGCGTTGGTAGCGGTAGATTTCAGATCTTTATTAAGAATGACCGTTAGTCTAGTCGACCGACGGCACGCTAAAGCTTCGACCGAAGTCGCCGATCCACTCGGGAGAGATCGAGTAGCAATTCTGAAGCCGTTGGATACCTGTCTGACGGATCAGGCTGTAAACAATGTTCAATGATCTTTCGTAACCGCCTGGAAATTCNCGGCNCGATTGCACTAAATACTCGGNTTACTCTTGTTTGCCGCTGCAACATGATTTTCGCCTGAAACGGTGCTCTCATCGCCGGNCCTGCACTATCGAATGGACGGAAACCATAAAACATCTCAAACATTAGTACACCAAATGAATAGATATCTGAACGAACATCTAATTCAACCGGTTCCTGAAGTACACATCGCCGTAAATGCTCGGGGGACATATAGGAAAGCGTACCACCGGTTGGCGACTTGTGTATCAAAAAGTCACCAGCAAGATTGAAATCAAGTAGCAAAGCATGGCCACAAAANCCGATCAGGACGTTAGAGGGCTTAAGATCTAAATGCAATACCTCCTGCTGGTGNGCGTAGGCCAATGCTCCGCAGATTTCATGAAGTATCGTGAGTAGATTAGGAAAGTCNTGGTGTTGCTTCCAATTCACGGNAAATNCCGTGTTGTGCCNCCGCTCCANTCTCGACGGAGAAACTCTACGCCGTAGTTCCACCATTTTGTCCTTCAGGGTATAGCGNCCTAAATAAGGCATGCAAATGGTGGTNATCCCNGTTCTATCTTGCCAACTCGAATAAATCGGCATGATATGTTTATGATTCAAGCGGCCAACGATTGCGGGTTCCTGNTCGATCATTTTGCCGGATTTCAGAACAACCAGACGATTACCTAACTTCTTGTCGACCGCTTTGAAAACACGAGAAAACGCTCCCTGACCAATCTGTTCGAGCAATTCAAACTGATTAAAGTCATCCGTGAGAATTGGTAGCTCCACCTTTTCTTGCGAAACTGGATAGGTAGGAAAAAGCTCCTCTAGTAGTTGGTCGACACGTTCCTCCATCCCGCNTGAGGTAAGCAAATCGTGTAAACTACCATTCCCGCCTGACGGAGCAGGCATGNCAGNTTGCTTAGACNGACCTCCCCCCCAGTTCTGCCTCTGCCCTTGGAATTCTGTGTGTGCCGTTTCCACCGCTAGCCCCATTAGTTCGGAATCGGAATAATCTTTGCTGTCTCGATTATTGAAGGCTACGAAAAATTGGACTATCATTTTGGGGTTTTACCTGTCAACCAATGACAAGTAAGTTACCTAAGCATCCTAATCTTCCTCGTCCGACCGCAAAGTATCAGCTAAAGCTTGAGCCACCACTTCGGCTCCGGCTGCGGTTAAATGGGTATCGAATATCAGGTTATGTGACAAAAGCTCTGTCTGATTCAATTGCTTCAGCGGACCAGTTACATCAAGCAGCCCGATTCCTTTCTCCTTGCAGACTTCCTGCATCCATTCAGGCAAATCACTTGGTGCCCATTGAAGTTGTAGATAAGCCGGAGCATTCGTATCGACGGTATAGGGNTGATCACTGAAGGCCCTTCGTTTACAAGGCATATATACACACGTAAGCTTCAAACCATTCTGTTTACAAAGATTGTGCAGTTTCTCTATCCCGGCTTGCAATCGCTGCAACTGCAANAAGATCTGATCACGGCTGGGGGGTGCATAATCAATTTTAAATCGAGTGGTACCATCGCTAAGTGTGGCGTTAACAGCTGGCCCATAGATCTCTTTGCGAGATTTGGCAAAGATTCGTTGGTAGACAGCCTTGACCAGGGATGTTTGAGATTTGTGAGTCTTCAGTAAGTCGATATGTTCGGAGATACCAGTCTGAATTGCAGCGACACGATCAGTCTCCATCATATAATCCTGAATATCATTCCCTTCAAAAAACACCCAAATGACGTCCTCTGTTGCAGCACTAATACCGAATTCTCGAAGGTACTCTGTTTGGTTCAAAAGNCCCGTGTGTGANACCCCNAGATTTTTCACTGAAACATCTANTAACTTNCCGAGTTGAGAAGTNACTAGTTGGTCCGGTGGCAAATTCCCAAGTTCTGTAAAAGAATCACCGATCATGGCAATCTTCCAACTCTTCAATCCATCGGGATTACGAAAACCGTTCGCATCATANTCAAGGGTCTGTGGCTCCTCCTCGGGAAACCACTTAGATTNATAGCCAATCCGTTGCATTTGACTGGTAACAACTTTACCTGCCCAGGTCTGTTTCCCCGGTCGTTTATAGTAAGCGGACCCAAAGGGCTCCGTTGGAATGCGATAGAAGATCGGGGTAGCATTTAAGTCCTGGCCCAATTTACTGAAGTCGAATCCTATTGCCTGAAAAGAGAATTCGCAAACGCCAACGAATAACATCAGCGACATCGTCGCAAACACCACTTTTCGTGTTAGCGTAATACGTGGAAGCCGTTTACCCGTAGAAGATTCTTTCATCGTTCGTGATTACTCGTTGAGTGGTTTNGCCAAGGGAGTACGGCCGTCGAGATATCTCCAATTTTTTATAAACGAAATCAAGTCAGCCATTTGTTGGTGATCAATTTTCTTTTCTAGTCCTTCCGGCATTAATGAAACTCCACGTGACTGAANCTCATCGATTTCCGTCCGTAACACAGGCACAATCTTGCGTTCCGGTTGCATCAAAGTAATTTGACTGGAAGTCTCTTCCGTAATAATTCCATCCAGAATCTGGCCATCCTTTGTCAGGACTGAGTAATGCATATAGTTGTTATCAATCGCCCTGTTGGGNTGAAGAATGTCCGTGAGTAACTGGAGTGGTTGCCTTGTCCGTGAGTCGGAGATATCGGGCGCAACCTGTTTTCCAATATTTCCAATACGATGACAGGTTGCACAATTCTGTCTGAAGACTTTTTCACCTGCACGAGGNAACGCTTGCAACTCCAATACAGCCTTGTATTCATCTAACACTGCCNCTCGGTCTGCATTAACTGTTGTTGCCTGAAGAGCCTTGACGCGTTCAGCAATCTCTGTGTTTGCAGACGCTCTCAATCGATTCATACGAATCGCATCAATTTCATTCACCGAAATCGCTTCCATCTCAAGCCCGGTAAGTAATATGTTGGTACGACTGACATCACGAAGAACAACGTCAATCAGAGCACGTTTCACGGCAGGTGCCATGGACGAAAATCGGCTAATAATATCATTCCAGACTGCAGCATCCTTCTCGAAATGAAGCAGACCAAGCAGGTCGACATGGTAATGAGAAAAGTCCGTTTNATTCAACAAAGCCAGCAGGAATTCAGCATCTCTTCCTAATGCCAATAGCTGTAAAGCCTCCCTTTTCAACGACTCAGGAGACTCCACATCATTGATCCATTGTCGGGCCAACATCCAGAGCACATTAAAGCTCACTTTTTTCTCTTCCGGCAGCGATTCAATTTGTGAACGCCAGTCGACTTGCGCGGCATCGAAGTTTTCCAGCATTGCNCGTGCTGCGCGAACATCTCCGATCGCTACAGCCTCCTTGTTAACCCAACTCGGTAACTCTGCGATCCATTGCAAAGCAATCGTTTGTTGCTCCGGCGTCAGACTTCGCGCAGCTAAGCCATAAAGTCTATACACGTTTTCAGCGTGCTTGTCCTCAGTAATCCCTGTTGGTGTCATGTCCTGCAGTACGAAGGTTACTAAATTACCAATATTATCAGCGGACGCCATCAAAAAAGCCTGAGTCATATATTCATCTTTGACGACTGTTTTCACCANNCCTTTCCAGGTAGGACTATCATGATTTACTTTGTCACCAAATGAGAGGATTGCCTGAAAACGCACGGCACTTTCCCGATCTGTCAGTAGCTTTCTAGCAAGCGTTTTCTGTTCCGGCGTATTACTCCAATGATCTTCAAGCACCATACAGGCATGAATTCTAACCCGCTTATCGTAATGACTTGCCGCTGTCATAATCTGAGCCGGTTCTAACTTATCCCAGCCATGAAGCAGGCGTAACGCCAGAATGCGGGCGATTGGGTCTCTCGAGTAGTTCAATAAACGTCCCAGAAATCCAACGGCCTCTTCNTCTCTCNTCTCAGACAACAGTCGAAACGCGGTGTCACGCTGCCAAGAATTTAGATGCTCAAGCAACAAGACGAGTTCTTCGGTCGAGTGATTTTCGATACTCCAGCTCCATTTAGGCTCCAACCGGGCATTGATTGGCTTGAGTCGATAAATCCTGCCTTTATCATCACCGCTTCGAGCATCTTTACGGTCCTTCAATTCATCAGGCACCCATTGAGGGTGTTCAATAACAGCTCGGTGCATGTCCACAATATACAGGCAACCATCTGGGCCGGTACGCATACTTACCGCTCGGAACCAATGATCTTTCGAAGCCAGAAATTCGCGTTCCGGTGTTGGGGTCCCGAAATAATACGGGCCGTAATAGTTGTATCGCGAGTTATCCACCGATGNCGACTGTATCTTTTCAGCATGAATGAGATTTCCNGTCGGATCACATGTCAGAATGGTCCCCTTTAACCAGGGTAACTGGTNGCCGCGATAAATCATGACACCACAGGCCGCCGTGAACTGCCCTTCGTGTAAGTTCGAGGTNGTCCAAAATTTTGTCAGTGGATAAATCACGGAATCCTGCCCTGCCTTAACCACATCTTTCTTAACCGACAAGACCGGTACAGAAGGATAGCGTTTGATATAACGATCTTCAATCATAATTTGCATCGCTGGATTTCGGTTNCTACACACATAACGATTACCAATATCATCAAATGTCAGTCCGTANTGCCCGTTCCCCGAAACGGTTTGATAGTCTCCCGTTTCGGGAGTGAACATAAAGTCCATACCGCTAATATTAAGAGGTTCGCTTTCCGGTAACCGAGGATTCTTGACAACACCACCGCGTAATCCATTGGCAACATAGATATTCTGATCAAGACCAAGCCGGGGATGATTCGCTCTCAGTTGCTGATTGTCTTCCGCAAATCCTGAATACCATACTTCGCGTTGGTCAGCCTTGTGGTCACCATCCGTATCTTTGAAATAAATAACCTGACCGGCCAAGGTCACAATCACGCCATCTTTCCAGGGCTGGAGTCCGGTAGCAAAAACCAAATCATCTGCAAACACATGGNCGGTTTCATAATTGCCGTCACTATCCANATCCTCTAGTAATTTGATNCTCGAGACTCCATTACCTGAAGGATAGTCATTCATTTCGACAACCCACATACGTCCCTGGGCATCAAAACGGATGGCAATTGGATCGACAACATGTGGTTCAGAAGCAACCAATTCCAATTCCATTCCCGTCGGAACGTCAAAGAATTTGACCGATTCTTTGGCGGAGGCAGAGTAGATTTCTTTCTGCNAACCTTCGTCCTGAGCTGTNACCGGAAATGGCAGCAGGATGAATAGGAGAACGCTTTTCCAGTGTATTCGACGAATCATAGTAAGTTTATTCTACTTGGTTAGCGGCGAGAGTCTTCCGCCATTTTCCAACGTATTATAATNCTGNCACAACCGCTTACACGCTGCTTCGAATTGTTTCNGGAGCACTTTATTAAACTCCAACATTTCNTNAGGGTACGGCAACAGCATTTTCATCATGACATCAGAACTTNGCACTTTTTGTCTCGTGATGCCCTATTAACATTTCCTTCACCTTAGCATCGTCCCAGGTTTCAAGCGGCGAGTAATTAGGGTGNCGGCTATCCTGCACAAAGGGGTCATTGTGACGGGTATTGTAACAATTGATCAACGACCATCTCGGATGATCACTGCGATTTTGATCGGATCGATGCAGGAGATTCCCATGAAAAAANAGNCCGTCACCGGCTTCCATTTCAACAGCCACCAATTCAANTNTCTGTTTNGCAACAGCAACACGCTCGGGATCNGCTCCCACCTGCTCACCGATGCGAACATGATCCACCCGACCAATTTTATGCGATCCTCGTAANACCTGTAAGCATCCGTTTTGCTTAGTNGCCTGATCCACTGCCACCATACAACTCCCCATATCGGGAAAAAGGCAACCAAAATCATACCAATAGCCATANTCCTGATGCCATTCCCAGGCCCCNCCAATTCGGGGTTGTTTAATCATCATCTTGTGATGATAGTGATAAACCTCATCATCGAGAAGCGTCTGCATGGCATGCACTATCCGCTGACTACGCACTACCGCAGTATAGGGNACCGCATCGTCCAGATGGTTTCTAAGAGCCAGGCGGGTTTCACCACCTTCGCCATCGCGCCGCACATAGGCCTCGTCAGCAAGCGCCATATCAGCTTTTGCAAATTGTAATAACCCGGCAATCTCCTCCGGATCGAACAACGCTTTCACTAAAAGATANCCGTCGCGGTGAAACTGTTCTGCTAATTCCACTGTCAATTCAAATGATGTCATCGTTGGCAATCCTGTCGTAGAACGGCGACTCCCGGTGCAGACTGATTTACTTAGGGNCGGCCTGCAATGAACTCAGTTTAAAGGAATGTGATAATGGTACGTTGTCATCAAGATCCACGATTTTCACCTCAATTTCAGGATCCTCCTGACTCCAGTCGATATCAATGGTTCCAAAATTTTCTTTGTGGAATGTCCTGTCCAGTAACCGATNGGGATTGTTTGTCGGCGTTCCGCGTGAATGCAGTTGATTGATACTACTCGAGGTAAAATCATACAGAGGGTACGGCAAACCTTCCGTCATTCTGGAAAAATCAGACCAGTGACGATCGCCGGACACAACGAACAATCCAGAAGCCTTTGATTTTGCCAGNAAGTCCAAGAACCGCTGTCGCTCCAGTGGTAGGTTATCCCATGTTTCCTGTCCNGATGCTGTGGGAACAAACTGAATACTGGAGACCANAATCCGNATTTCTGCNGGCTGCCGGAGNTGCTTTTCNAGCCATTTCCACTGCACCTCACCCAGCATNGTCANNTGCGGATTCNTATCAGGATANTAAGGTCCTCCGACTCGCCGCGGTCCGGTCTTAAGATCTGAACGAAAAAACCGTGTGTCTAANAGAATAACCTGGACACGTTTACCCGCCGGACCGAAAACGTANGAGTCATACACACCTGGTCTCGCGCGACGCGGTGAATCCGGTCCATCGTTCCAGAAATCCACAAAGACCTGTTGGGAAGCCTCTCTTTGTACGAATCCAGCTCCCCCATCATTCATACCGTAGTCATGATCATCCCATGTTGCCAGGACAACCGACTTTTGCACCAATTTCTGAAACATGGGCTTTCTTCCCAGTGNCTGATACTTGGCCTTCAGGACAGCCATATCATCAGAATCACCGTAGATATTATCTCCCATGAACAAAAATAGCTCCGGATCGTAGCTCAGAATATTGGAAAACAATGGCGCCGGATTCTGCTGTTTCACACACGAGCCAAAAGCAATTCGTGTTATTGGTTTTGGCACTTGTTCAGAAATCATTTGATGAGTGAATCTTCTGGTGATCCAACCCGAGCAACCCATGTCGTCAACACATTGTCCACCAGCGGTCAACAGTCCGCCCCCTATCGCNTGCTCGATTCCGTAACCGCAGTCAAATTTATAGCGACCCAGCATTTCGAAATCGGATGACGCTTTTAGCAATATATTTCCATAACATCCAAACCACCACACACCGTCAGCAAATGCCGCCGCCTGAATACCCAGGCGGGTCCAGCCACTGTCCAGCACGTGTCTTTTCTGAAAAATGAACGANNCGTTATATTCGTATAAATAGTTTTGCTCGACNCCGCTTGGCAAACCACCTACCACAATAAATTTTCCGTCGTGGTGTGCAATTCCACCNGCACCGTATTTGACCTGAGGTATTTTATAGCGTGCCTGTTCTTGTAGTGTCTCGGCCTGATAAACCACAATTTCATTTTTCGCTTGGCCNAACGGATTATTNAACTGTCCGTAATTGACCGCTACAAACAATCGACCCTCCACATAACACAGGTCTCCGTGATGATTGGCAACTTCANGTTTTTTCAGAACCTGCCCCATGGAATCTGTTTTGACCAGCGTGGTGGTAAAGGACCAGTACAAATTTCCGTCAGGATCCTGACAGACTCCCTGTAAATGATGCGGGTACATACCTTCACAGCGTATCGGTTCGGCAGCCTTGCTTGTGACCATGGTCCATGGCAGACAAATAAAGACCAATACAATTAGATTCAGTTGGGGATTAATCACTTTCCAATGACTCCAATCTCGGCTGCCGATGCCCAGGGACCGCCGTTAACTTCAGTNAGAGCAACTATTTTTACAAACCTTGCAGAAACCTCACTGAAGGTCTGTTGCTGATTACTCCGGTTACGTTGAAACGTACCGGTTGCCACCGGTGTTTCAAATTTCACACCATCCTGACTTACGTAGACTTCAAATCTGGCAATCGCACCATTGTATCCACCATCCTGTCTGGCAAGATACCGAATACCCGTCACAGAACGCNGCTTTCCCAAATCGATAACTAAGTGGTGAGGTTGTTTCCGCACCTCCGGAACATATTCNGTATGCCAATGCGTGCGAGGATTACCATCCAGTACATATTGAGCCAATCGCTTCCCAGCTATACTTTGGCTGCTGAAATCTACAATTTTACATTCGTTTTGCGCAATCAGNCCTTTAGTGTCCAGTTTCGAAACGTTCTGTGGCGACGAAGTCACTCGCGTNGAACCCCATTTTGCCTGTCGGTCTTTTTCATGATTCACGCGGTCGGCGAACGTTCCCTCTCTTGCATCAGTATGNGCGGAATTCGCAAACATTTTCATCACTTCAAGCAACTCCCCCTGCTGCTCCGCCACATTAACCGATTCACTGATATCATCTGACAGATCGTACAGTTCCCAATCACGCTGTGCACCGGGTTGGATCGCCTTCATTTGTTTAAATCGCAAAGCTCTTTGCCCTCCAATTTCCCAATACAGATATTCATGCTGAGCCTGTTTTCTGCGCGAGTATTTTCCCTGTAACTCCGGCCAGAAAGAAATTCCATCAATATCCTTTGGGGCTTTAGCTCCTGTGATGTCCGCAAGAGTGGGAAGAATATCGGGAAAATACCAGAGGTGATCACTAACACGGCCTCCTTCGATTCTTCCCGGCCAGTAGGCCAAAGCAGGGATTCGCAATCCCCCTTCATACAATGTTCCTTTCGTACCCCGAAACTGCTCACCGGTTTCTGGATGAACATTCGCCCCATGTAGTCCACGCGGATACTCGTCCGATTTGAAATANTCGTTGCCGCCATTGTCACCACTGAAAAATACAATCGTATTTTCTGCCAGATCCAGTTCCTGTAGCAGATCAATNATCTCACCAACCTGACGATCGACCATCGTAACCATCGCTGCATAACGTCTGGCAGATTCAGGCCAATCCTTATCACGATACTTTTCCCAGGCAGGATCCTGGTCCGGGATATTGAACATCCCATGAGGGGGAGTGATCGGCAAATAACAAAAGAATGGCTCTGTCTGATTCTCACGAATAAACTGTTTTGCCCGATCCATAATCACGTAGTGCGAATATGTCTGACCCTGATCGCCACCAAGGTTTCCAGGCAACCTCAACTCCTGACTATTTTGGATGATATAGGGTGGATAATAACTGTGGGCATGAACCTGATCATAATAACCAACAAACAAGTCAAAGCCATGCTGCTCAGGAACTCCGGTGGAACCGCGNCCACCACATCCCCATTTCCCAAAACCTCCAGTGGCGTACCCTCTTTCCTTCAGGATGGTTCCAATCGTCACCTCTTCACTTCGCAGCGGNGTCCCCCCCCCGTTCACCCGAACAGAAGTATGACCGGAGTGTTTGCCTGTCAAAAAACAACAACGTGTTGGGGCGCAGACCGAAGATCCTGCCAAACCCTGAGTAAACCACACGCCCTGACGCGCCAACTCGTCAATACGTGGGGTCTGGATTGTCTGACTTCCCATAAAAGACGGTTCAAAATAACCAAGTTCATCAGCCATGATGTAAACAACGTTTGGTCTCTGGGCTGCAAAAACAGAAATTGGGGAAAAACTTAAAATCTGCGGAATAATGAAAGCCAANAAATATTTGTAATACATCACGTCTCGCTTAATTAAAGATCAACCACGAACTACGCTTTTTCAGGCAGTCTGTCAGACATAGGTGTGGCTTTAGTATACATGGTGGTTTACGATGCACNTTTCCGCTCATAATTCAAAGCAATGAACGATACCGGTAAGTTTACTCCAGTTGAACCGACGTCCCAAGACTCAAACAATATTGCACTACCCTTTTCNGCAATCGGCTTAGTAATATTGACTTCTGCTTGCTGGGGAGGAAATCCTGTTGCGGCGAAATACAGCCTCTTCTCAGAGGAAACTCTGCTAGGTCTACCNCCGCTTACNGTCAGCGGAATTCGCTTTGCCATGGCCACGCTATTTATGGTCGTTTGGTGTCGACTATTAAAGGAACCGATTAAANTTACNCGTGGACAGCTTGGCCCGTGCTTTCTTGCCGGAACGCTACTGTTTGCTCAAATCGCCACCTTTACTATTGGCGTTCATCTGACCAACTCGACCCACACCACGATCCTGATTAACACCTACATCATCTGGGTACTGGTCTTCGAGCACTTCTTCACCGGCAATCATCGGATCACGAAGATTCAGCTATTCGGTTGCCTGTTAGCCGGGGCAAGTGCTCTGGTTACATTGATCATCAAGTCTTCCCATAACAATACNCCAACGACGGATCAGGCAAGTATTGTTGGCGATATGATNATNATCGTGAGTGCTTTAATTCTGGCAATCAAAATATTGTTTATCAAAGCCAGTCTGGCCAAAGTACCTGCAGGAACGATCATTCTTTGGCATGACTTTATCGGAGTCCTTTGGTTCATCCCCACTGCTCTATTCTTTGAGGTGGGCCAGATTTCGATAGAGCATGTGAACGACGAAGTTATCTTTGGACTGGTCTATCAGGGCATCATCGTGGGAGGTATGTGCTTCGCCGTCCAAACGATGCTATTAAAGAAATACTCNGCCACNAGGATTTCCGTTTTCAGCTTCCTTACTCCACTATTTGGAATCTCGGCAGCAGCCATATTCCGAGACGACCCTTTGTCATCCTGGATTTTTGTCTCCTTGATTCTGGTGGCGAGCGGAATCTATTTGGTAAACCGGGAGCAATCTCATTAAAATGCATTACGATTTAACACCATAATCACCGAGTATAAAAATGACTNCATGCAATTTCAAAATTCAGGATACCTCATCAATCGTCTCACCTGGCTTGGTTGTATTTCGTGAAGTGATGAATGNAAATCTGGCTGAAATGCTTCGGGAAGCCGGAGACGTCACTCGCTTGCGTCCTCACTGCAAGACACACAAAATGGAAGCCGTGACTAAGATCCAACTCGGAATGGGAATTACAAAGCACAAATGTGCGACCTTTGCCGAAGCGGAAATGCTGGCAGCAGCCGGCGTCAAAGATATTCTACTNGGATACAATCTTGTCGGTCCGAATATTCGACGAGCCGTCGATTTCGTGACGCGATATAACGACGTNCANTTTATNGCAACNGCTGACCATGAAGCTCCTGTCCGTCANCTTTCGCAAGCGATGTCAGCAGCAAATCAATCGATTGAACTGCTGCTAGATTTAGATTCCGGGCAACATCGAACAGGAATCACACCCGGAGAAACGGCAACACAGATCTACCAGTTATTTGACGATCTGCCAGGNNTNACNCCTGGAGGCATTCATTTGTATGACGGNCANAATCACCAGACCGACTTGGAAGCGCGTCGGCAGGCCGTGATGTCCTGTTGGCAATTAGCCTCCAACTTCCGCGATCAACTCGAGAGTGAGGGACTCAGCGTACCCCGCATCGTCGCAGGCGGAACCGGGAGNTTCCCGGTTTATGCTTCTATCTCTGATCCAGCTTTGGAATTAAGTCCCGGTACCAACANNTTCTTTGATAACAACTACGGTAAAATGTTTCCGGACCTTCAATACATACCTGCAGCTCGAATCCTCACCAGAGTGATCAGTCGGCCCACCGAAGAGACAATCACTGTCGATCTGGGCTATAAAGCCTGNGCCTCTGATCCTGATGTCACGAAACGAGTCGTCTTTCCGGATCTGCCTAACGCAGAACCGATTCTTCAAAACGAGGAGCATCTGGTCTTACGTCTCGAAAACGCGAGTGATTTCCTACCGGGGGATGAACTTCTAGCTGTTCCGGGGCATATTTGCCCAACAAGCGCACTTCATAAATCCGCTTATGTGATCGAAGACGGGCAGGTCTCTGAAAACTGGGAAGTTTCCAGCCGCGATCGTTGGTTAACGATATGAAGAATCCTCTGCCTGAAAGGATTATTCCTCGGCATTAATCTCGTCACCGTCGCCCCTCAGGCCACTGATNAGGCTGTCATATGACTTAAGACATTGATCAACAGACTGGCTCAGCTTTTCAACCGTCTGNGCACTGGCATGCTGTGATTCCATCATGGGCCTCATCCACTCATTCATAACCTGGAACTGATTCTCCAACACACTGAGGATCGATTTAGGCACCTTATGCATTACAGCTACGCGTTGGACACCTTTGGACTCATCCACGGTAATCGCGCCAGTCGTATAAGCTCGTAATTCCTCTGCCAGGCTCATCAATGCCTCGGCTGTTCCGCCACCAGTTTCGCCTCCTTCAGCAGCTGGCGTTTCGACCACAACAGGCTCCGCCTTTGTCGTCGCCAAATCCTTTACGCCATCACTGATTGTTTCACGTATTTCTTCCAGACCATCCGTGAAACCCTGCATCTGCAGTACGACCTGCCCAAATTGGTCATCNGATCCGACACCACGGAGCTTCATGTTTTTGACGAAGGCTTTCTTAATGTCATCCCAACGAGCGGCGCGCTCCTCATCGATCCAACCACACATTTCATAGAGTTTNAGGAGATTGGCCTCGGCATCACTTGTAAGCGTCTGAGCATCATTTTCGTAGCTGCTTTTAATCAGCGTTTCCAGCTCTTCGTCGTTCATAATCGGAAGAACCTTCTCAGCNATACGGTTCATATTTCGATACGAACCCTGTAGTTTAAATGGAGGCTCCGTGCGGTAGTCATCAGCCTGTGCGGCTGAATTAATATATTCACGATTCACCTGCAGCACTACGTCACGCACCCGCATCAGTTTTTTCATCGTGCTAACCATTTCGCTAACTTCTTCCATCGAGTAGTTAGCCTCAAATTCGACGCCTTCCTGCGAATCAGTTTCAGCAATCCGGATGATATTGTAAACATCTTTCTGACTACGACTCGCAAGCTTATTGAGCACTGGATTCGAAGTAAGGCAGTTTTCAAGGTAACTCATTTCGAACGCTTCCCGAGTATCTCCTATAATCTCACCGAGGTTATAGATATCTGCACGGTTGGCCAACATATCCGGAATCTGGAATTTCTCACCACTTTCCGTATACGGGTTACCAGCCATGATGACGCAAACCTTGCGACCCCGTAGGTCGTAAGTTTTAGTCTGACCTTTATAAACCCCCTCGATTTTTCTTTGAGCGTCACAAAGCGAGATGAACTTCTGCAGAAACTCTGGATTACAGTGCTGGATATCATCCAAATAAATCATCACATTGTCACCCATTTCAAGTGACAGGTTCAACTTCTCTACTTCTTCGCGAGCTCCTGCATTCGGAGCCTCCTCAGGATCTAGTGAGGTCACTGCATGTCCAATCGCAGGACCGTTAATCTTCATGAAGATAATTCCCAGACGATTNGCCACATACTCCATCAACGTCGTCTTACCATAACCCGGAGGNGAAATCAGAAGCAGTAAGCCCATCAGGTCTGTACGCTTTTGNTCGCCGACCACACCAATCTGTTTCGCCAGGTTATCACCAACCAGTGGGAGATAAACTTCGTCAATCAGACGGTTCCGGACAAATGACGTGAGCACNCGAGGACGATATTCATCCAAACGCAGNTCNTCTTTAGCNCGTTCGATCACTTCTTTTTTAATNTCGATNTAGTCACGATATTTTGGAACAACCACTCGCTCAAAACGTTCCATCTTGGTGATGAATTCGTTGTAATTAAACTGATATGAATTTTTTTCGACAACGCCATGGTTACCAATCATCCCATTGATCACCCGCTCAACCGTTCCGTCGATGACATTTTTCTTNTTGAACGAACCTTTCATCAACATCACAGCCAGNTCATTCACGTAATCATCTGCNACCGAATCCTGGGTGGTTTCCATTAGAAACGCTTCTAACCAGTCGCGTAGAAGAATGAATCGCTCCAGAGGGCTCTTGACGAGTTTTGTAACACTGGATTTGAATTTATCGACAAAGCTATTCTGTTTTAAATGGCGTTCAAAAGCTTCGTACAATTCGGCTGCTTTGCGACTNATGACAAACTGATTACTAACTGTCAATTCTTCAAAAAGATAGTTNGCAGCTTGATTTACATAGTCTTCCGAAAACATCCCTGTCGAGTTCACAAACTCAGCCAACATCGGCTCAATCACGGCAACATACTGTTGTTGTTCGGCACTACTTGGGAATAGCTGCGCAATCGTCCCTACTCCNCTCAAGCGTGACTGGAGCAACGACTTTTGGATATTATCACCAAAGTATTCCCAGTACAGACGTGCTAACGCACGAGCCTTCGTGTGATACCTAAGCAAGCCGATAGATAATTCCATCTCTGCCAAAGTTTTCACAAGCTTTGCCGCATCNAGATCATGCACCCCTTTCGCATAGGCTTCCGTATATCGTGGCCCCATGAACTTTTGGAGTTCAGCTACGCGTTGCTCATCATCCAATCCTGAAAATGCCTCGAGAGACATTTCAGTGTTATCGTGCAACTCGGCAAACATCTGATATGCAAGGTATTCACCACGGTACACCTCTGTATTTTCCGAAATAACTTCCTGCTGCCANACATCCCGAGTTGCCAGCAACTCTTCGTCATCAATNCGTTCAAAGAAATCTGTACCAGTCAGGTGATAGAACATCTCTCCATCTCGCAGAACGGAAGTCAGGTCCAATGACTGGATATTAACGGAGAAGTTATTTTTACCAAACTTGATGACGTTTTCGCCATCAACAAACAACTCCTGGCGGTCCTTGAGTTGTCTTACAGCATCTTCGCGAACTGTCTTAAGACGACTCTGAACATCATCCACTTTCACACTGTCATCAAGGTGTTTGAGTTGATCCACCAAATCGCGGATCTTTTCAATCATGAGATCAGAGGCAAAGTAAGCATTGATTTCGTTGACCGATTCCAAACTATCAACACGNGACTTCACGCCTTTGAGAATACGATCCGCCGCATTCATTAGAGACGATGCTCGTTTATTTCTTTCTTCCACCAGACTGACTTTGCGAGTTTCAAACGCATTGTATACCTCTTCGCGTTTATCCGTCAGTTGAACAACAAACTCATCAAACTCCGCAAACCGACCTTCNAGTTCCTCCAACTGGATCATCATTTTAGTGAGGAATTCTTCACACTTCTGAGGNGTGTCACAGATATCCAGATAATTAACCACCGCCTGATTAAGTAGTTTCATCTGAGAATTGAATTCAGCGATTCCTTCGACACTCATCAGGTCTTTGACTTTACCTTTGAGGGAGGCACGGGCAGTGTTCACTTTGCCAAAGATGGTCGAAATATTTTCTATAATTCGAGTTCGCTGAGTAGCGTCNTCAATTTCCAGATTACTGACGATATCAATCAGCATTTCCAATTCCGAAGCACTGGCTGAAATTTCATTTTCCAGGCCTTTGGCATCGGTGACTTTCGTCAATGCCGGAATTGTATCTGCTTGTCCATCCACACGTTTGGCATAGGGAGCCAGAGCATCATCGCGCAGTAGGAACTCGACGCAGCGNTGGCTGAGACGATCATTGCTTTCGGAAACCTGCGATTCCAAATCGTTAATCAGTTCCGGATTATTGTAACGTAATTCACGCAATGAAATGATCTCACCACGTACGGCCCGCAATTCCGCCAGTGCCTGCACAAATTCATCGATATTTTCAAATCGACTATTTTGCACAACGCGAAGAATCTCGGTGACTCGAGCTTCAACCTGACGGGTTTGATCTAAAGTGTTCTGCTTAACACGAACGACTTTCTCGAATTCATCGATTGCTGATTCTGCAGCCTGACGAATTTCAGCCAGTGGTTCAGAAAGTTTGAAGCATTCTTCATTCGTGGACCAGAAATAGGCATCCGCTACGTCGCCCGCTGCTTTCGCCAGGTCCGTGTATAGTCCCGAATAGCTATCATCTTTTTCGATCAACGAAATAACTTCGTAACACTCGGCCATCCCACGCACGAGATCTTTATTACCAATTTTATATAAGAAAGAATCGGTGTTCGTGTCCAGCACGTAGTCCTCTGAGACATACGGAGTTTGCCAGATCTGCAGCGCATGGTGCTTTTGAGGTTCCGCCTGAGCACGAAAGCAGATCATTTCGCCTGCCTGGAAAAATGATGTCCCATTACAGATGACTGGGGTGTCCACTTCCTGTTGGATCAGGTTATACCGTAGTAAGACGTATGTTCCAGTATCTTCGCAGTAAAACACATATAAGTAGTCTTCACCATTAGGAGCGTCCAGTCGACGATCGAACTTCAAGTGTTGAAGTTCGGTATCAAACACTTTAAATTCACCCGTGGCGAGTGCATAACCATTGGCAAAGATCACACCATGGTCATCAGGGAGCAACACGCAGGATTCCTCGATCGAATCACAACGCCACACACGTTTAACCTTGTCGTTATAAATAAAATATCGGTTAGACTCTTCCTGATAAGGGCGAATCCTTACCAGAATCAAACTACCGTTAACCGCATAAAGAATCTCCGCGTCGTCAAGAGTTTGATCGAGGTTTTCAACTGGCTCAGAATATATGCCTTCACCAGACTCCGTGTTGTTCTCGATCTTGATGGTCAGATCACCACCTGTCGTCTCAACGAACAACCGGTCGTCGATGCTCACATGCGGATGTCGACCTTCTTCAAATTGGTCACGAGTTGCCCGACGCCAGGGGAAATCATGCTGTGATGGAAATTCCACTTCATGATCACTACGATTATCAACGTAAGTGAGCTTCTTATCCTCAATCTTCCATTTTAGACTCTTATAGTCGTTAACGCCTTTACCAACGCGAAAAGTCATATAGACAAAAGGCCCAATCACGAAGAACTTCGTAAATTCGGCATCTTTGTAATACTTGTAAATCTCCTGAAAATCACGTTCAAAGTTTGAATCGGTCAGAAGATCAGACTCTTCTGTGTGAAATGATCCATCGCGGAAGGTGTAAACCGCGAAGACATCTGCAGGATGCGTGGTTTGACGCAGACCAAAGTGAATGTTGTAGCCAAAAATGAATTGCTCGCCGATAGCAATCATGTCACGAGGGACACAATTGTGCGCGGTCGTCACACGCTCCGTTCCTAAAAGCGTGGTTTCAATTGCTCCAAANACATCCTTNCGCGCTCCNTTCAGGCTGNTNAGCCGATCCCGTAATTCACCNGCAAAGCTTTNNAGNCGGTTNCGTATAATTTCATACGTNCCNNTTTCCANCTGAGGTGAATTATCCTCTGGAGTCTGCNTGTTGTCTGGCTGCTGTTCTTCTTGAGCCATNNTACGAACTCTCTAATGAATATCCCGTTGAGGAATAGTTATCCGAAGGTAAGTTCAGGTGGTACACCGGGAGTGCCCTCGTCCTCACAACTCTCCTAAGACCTTTCGGTCTGGNGGACAGGTGCGGAAANAAAGGAGTCGCAGACCAACCTCCAGCAATCCGAGAGCCGGAGGCTGGTCTACCACATTCCGAAGGTGTACTNACGGATGCCTTATGCATCACCCTGAGAAGCATTTACTGCCATGAAAGTGCTGGCTTTGTCACTCGAGATACCGGTGCTTTTAGCCATCCCTAACAGTCCCTGCAACTCATTTCGAATCGTATCCGTTCGAGCGAGACCGATCATCTTGGCGATTAGAGCTGCGATGGAAAGATCTTTCACATCATCAGTGCTGAGGTCGAATTGGTCGACCATACCAAGGATTCTAGATTTGAAGTACTCAGGATCGCCGTTAAAGAATGTNTCTTTAACATCGCTGACAACTTCACTATTANTCACGAATCGATCGACAACCTTACCGCCTTTNACAGCGTTGACCACCTGGTCGAAGAAGGTTGACTCACCACCGACAATATCAATGCGGGCACTCTTGAGCGCTTCACCCATGATATTCGACTGGGCTTCTGCAATCTGACGTTGAGCGTCAATCGCAGCGATTTCGATTTCTTTATCTTTGTTGAGTTGCAATTTGTATTCTTCGTGTTCTTTCCCCACTGAATCGAAGAGCTTCATCGCATTCGCTTTCTCTTCGATACCCTGAGCTTCTGANCTGTACTTCAACTGCATCACTTCGGCCTCGGCTGTACCCTCTTTCGAGATACCTTGTGCCTTGGCTACCATACCAGTCGCTTCTGCTTCTGCGTGGCGTTGAACAATCACTGCTTCGGCTGTACCTTGTTTCTCGGTTGCCACAGCTTTTGCTTCCTGCCCTTTAGCTTCTGCTTCCGCTTTACGCTGGATNACAGCAGCTTCCGCNTAACCGTCTTTNTCTTTAGCATCTGCTTTGGCNGTNATGACGTTTGCTTCTGCCAATCCACTNGCNGCTTCNTCAGCNGTTTTTGCTTCAGCCAACATTTTGGTAGCCTGTGTTTCTTTCTCAGCTCGTTGACGATGAGCTTCCGCTTCAATCACAATCTGTTCGGCGTGACGTTCNGCAGCTNGNTTTTCNGCNTCCGCAGCTTTAACTTCTTTGACCAAAGATTCTTCCGCAGTCATTTCAGCTTGGGTAACNGTAACTCGTTTCAATCGGTCGGCNGTTGCGAANTGTTCCGTATCCTTGATNCGTTCCTGNTCTTCGACCACACCNCGTTCGACAATCACACGTTCACGAATCACTTCCTGAATNTTTCGTTTNTCAACTTCGATCGCTTTGTCTTTTTCAATGTCNGCTATNGCGATAACGCGTTCACGNTCNGTCGCTTCTAAACCACGGTCACGTTCCACACGTTCCGTTTCAACNGCATCCGTTCGTTCCTTATTCTTACGAGCAACAATAACCTGGCGNTCCTTGTTTTCTTCAGCAACCTGAAGTTCCTCTTCCGTCTGAATTCGACGGGATTCTGCACGTAAGCGTTCTTCTTCTCTCACAACGGCNGCCTGAGCNTGTTCACGAGCTGTGACTTCTTCGATCTCACGACGTTGACGTTCTTCGGCTTCAACCTGCTGACGTTCCAGAGCCANNATCGCTTCACGAGCTTCGACGTCCTGTTTGGTAATCGCCTTTTCCTTTTCGCGCTCAATATCATTCGACTGAATAGCTTCACGCGAAGTNAGNTCCGTAATCTTCTTAATGCCTTCAGCATCAAGAATATTCAACGGGTTTAATGCTTCNANAGGNGTTTGTTCAAGGTAATCAATCGCAGTACTAACTAGCTCATATCCCTGCAGATCTTCCGGGTCNCCCANAAGTTCNGTAATNGCTACTTTGAATTGATCTCGTTCTGTATAAAGATCNACNAAATCAAACTTCTTACCGATCGTTTTTAATGCTTCAGAAAACTGAGCGTCAAAAAGCTCAATAAGTGCNTCACGGCTTGAGGCTCGTTTAGCACCCAGCTTNGCAGCTACCGATCGTCATGTTATCCGCTGAAATTCGNANATAAAATGCGACTTCAATNTCAGCNCGAATATTNTCTTTACAGACAAGNCCTTCCGANCCTTNACGTTTAATTTCAATTCGCTTNACCGACAAATCCATACGTTCTGCCTGGTGAGCNAGAGGAATCACAAACATCCCTGAACCAGAGACCGCGTTGACTCCNCCGACACCAGTACGAATCACAGCTTCGTCNGGACCAACTTTGACATAAAACTTGTTAAGGGCTACTGCNAGAATCAGCAGTAGAAACAGCCCGGCACCAATAGCAATCAGGGTGATGGTCATACCACCACCAGGAATACTACTCTGTGCGAATAGGAACTCGCTAAACATTTTTTGTTTCCTCGTTGTTATTTATTGTTTCCTCGCCCGTCGAACGCGATTCCGCAACCATGTACNCCTTCTGAATTTCGTCATAACTCACGACAGTTACCCGAGTTCCATTCGGGATTTCTTCTCCAGCCGTCCTGGCTTCTGATATCAAATCACCCTCTTTGCGTTCGATAAATATCTTTCCACGAGTAGAGTGAGTTGTAATTCGAGTTGTGGCCTGTTTGCCAATAAATTCGTGATGGTCCAAAGCGCGGTCCTTAAACCAGTTTCGCATTGGCTGAGTAATAAATTTGGTGCCTAAAGCTCCTACACCCATTACCCAAATCACACGAACAGCGATGACGCCGGTCGCTGCTTCCTCGGTTAATGGCTGATAATGCTCAACCCCCAATGAAGCAAAGAAAAACGCCACGGCAAAAATCGAAGACCACAACATCAGTGGAATTGCTCCGATATTCAGCCATTTGAGTGGCAATAAACCGATTCCCATAAATCCGTCGATTCCACCCACATCCGCATCCGTATCGAAGTCCAGATCGAAGTCAATTGCATCTAACCCCAGCCCGGTCAATATAGAAATCATCCAGTACGCAATCACAAATAGCATCAATCCCGTTGAAACAATCAACGGAGCTGAAAAAAAGTGATTCGCTAGTTCTGTTAATTCACTACTCATGGTTCTTCGTATTAACCCTTTACGGACAAGTACATCCCAAGTATCGCCACTAGTATTAAAGCTGCACCATTAGGTTCTCTCTATTAGTTAGAAAAAACAGGAAACACAGCCAATCTATGACGGTTCTGCGGATTATGCCGGCTACTGCCTTTCGACAATGAAAGGGTCGTTCGCGAATAATCCACATCAATGAC
>PAJC01000151.1 GCA_002705165.1 Planctomycetaceae bacterium
TTCTCAATGTCCGTGCGTTCCGCGTCGTTCTTGGCAAAGGCCGCTTTGACGTCCTCGCGGACTTGGTCATCGATTCCCTCTAGCCGGAGTTTAAACAGTTCGTCCTTTCGGGATTCAGCTTCGGCGGCCAGTTGGTCGTTGAGAGTTTTAATCGTCTTGTCGACTTCAGCATCGCGTAATGCTTTCGCGTCTACTTGTTTCTTGCTGGCTAAAATTAAAGTCCGATCGGCAAAAGGAATCCAGTTATCGGGACTGTAGACCGTCATGAGGACCGATTGCAGCTGATAATATTCCTTCTGGCTTAACGGGTCGAATTTGTGGTTGTGGCATTTGGCACATTTAAGTGTCAGCCCCATTAAGCTTGACGTCATGATCGAAACCTGAGCATCAATGGTGGGGTAGTAGTAAAACCCGTTGACGTTTTTGATCGTGTTGAAATCCGGACGGCTTGAGTCGGGACCCGTTCTCAGGAATCCCGTTGCATCTAGTGACTCAATACTTTCAGCAGAAAGACGGTCTGCTGTATGGAACTCGTTGTAGTAGTTAGAGAGTTCATCACCGGCTAATTGCTGGCGAACGAATTCATCGTATGGTTTATCGGCATTCAATGCCCGAATGACATAATCGCGATAACGCCAAATTAATTGTCTATCCTGATCGGCTGATAAAACGCCGGCGGAGTCACTGTATCCTGCAATGTCCAGCCAGTGTCGTCCCCATCGTTCGCCATATTTGGGACTGGCCAGGAATTGGTCGACTAGACGTTCGTATGCATCTGGGCGGTCGTCCTGAATAAAATCCTCAATTTGTTCCGCAGTAGGAGGAAGGCCGTGTAGGTCAAACGAAAGTCTGCGGATAAGGGTAATACGAGTCGCTGTCGGTGAATAAGATAATCCGTTCTCTTGCAGCTTCGCAAGCAAGAAATAGTCGATCGCGTTCGCGGCGAGGTTCGATTTTTCAATGTTAGGTAGTGGTGGCAACTTAGGTGGGTAGAAGGACCAGTAGTCGAGATCGAATTCGTCGTAATGCCCCTCTGAATTCTTGGAAGCTAGGACTTCATTATCATTGGCCACAGCGCCATCGTTAATCCAGGTGCGAATAATGCCGATTTCTTCTTTTGTCAGCTTGGCACCTTGAAGAGGCATCTTACCCGAACTGACCACATCAAAGAGTAAACTGCTTTCTGCCGCCGAGATGCGAATCGCAGGGCCACTTTTGCCACCCAAAACAATGCCGCCTTTACGACTAAGATCGAGCCCGGCTTTAGCTTTCTCTCCCTGATGACACGACAAACAGCGGGCTTGGAGTATCGGCAGGATGGCTGGCTCGAATACCAGTGGGCCCATTTTCGGAGTTTCGTCCGAGTGACAGGTGTCGAAGGACAAAAATGTAATCA
Source organism: Planctomycetaceae bacterium (assembly GCA_002705165.1). Lineage (GTDB taxonomy): Bacteria > Planctomycetota > Planctomycetia > Pirellulales > Pirellulaceae > UBA721. The sequence goes on from PAJC01000151.1 coordinate 1,397, forward strand.
CGATAATAAGAAGACGGTTCATAGGTTAATTTTAACAACCATCTTCCGAACCTGCGAAATAATTATCCCAATCCAGTCCGAACTGAAATCAAGACTCGCTAAAATAAATACGGTATCAAACAGCTAAGAGGGACAAAGGATATGTCAAATTCATTCAAGCAGGCATGGTTGCTGGTCGTGATTGCTTCGGCCCTTTTAGGGGCAAACACCGTTGCTCCGTCGGCCCAGGAAGCCTATCGAGCCATTGTTTCCAAATTGGAAATACGGGAAACAGGGAATCTGATGTTTGCACGCTACAATGGCGTAAACCTTCAAGTCTTGGAAAAATTCCTGGAACAATATAAATCAGGCATAGAGCATGAGAAGGTTCTTTACCTCAGAGCCCATACGATCTGGAGCCTCCATCGATATGATCAGGCGTCTGCGGCCTACGCCGAATATATAAAACAGTACCCCGCTGGCCGCTTTGCCAGGATTTCCCGTTTGCGTCAGGGAGCAGCTTATTTGTTCAGTGGACAGGCGGCCAAAGCGTTGCCCTTGCTGCAGGCTTTGGAAAAAGATTACCCNGACCGTCCTGAAATGTATGGGCGTGAGCTAGCCTATGCTTACTCACGGACGGGGAAGCAGGAACAGGCATTGTTTTTTATGGAAGTTGTTGAGGTAAAGATGCAGGCGGCGGGCAAGCAGAGATTGCTGCCCCGTTTGCAAAGTCATTTTGATATCATTCGCATGGTAGGTAAGCCGGTACGCGCATTTAAGGTGCAGGATCACCGAACGGGAAAAAAGCTCAGTGATCGGAGTCTAAAAGGTAAAGTCGTGTTCATAGATTTCTGGGCAACCTGGTGTGCGCCCTGCCTTGCTGAATTGCCTTACCTTCAAAAGGCTCAGGCCCAACTTGGTAAGGAGGGTTTCGAAATACTCTCGATAAGCCTTGATGAAGATCAGGAAANTTATGATCGGATGATCGACGCTAGAGATATGGATTGGTCNCATTTCTACGATGGAAAAAAATGGGATAATCAACTCGCCGGCGTATTCAATATTCACAGTATTCCGGCCAATCTACTAGTTGATAAAGAGGGTATAGTCCGATCCGTCAATTTGCGAGGTCAGGCTGTATTGGATGAAGCGAANGCCTTGCTTCGACACCAAGCTAAATGAAGCGAAACTATTTGCCTTGAATTTGGTTTAATAACGACAGGGCTTTCGAAAATACTTATTCGGAGTGAAAAGTAGATGAGATTCGGGATGTGTTTAATACCTCTTCTGTCACTNTTGGCGGGAGCGACTCAAATAGAAGCTGAAGAGAGCCCTGCGGTTCGGATTGTCTGGCATGCCAACCTTGAAAAAGGTCTCGCATTGGCTAAGCAAACCAATCGGCCGGTCTTTTTAGTCTCCGGGGCACCTGCGTGCCTAGGCGTTCCAGGTATTTGGTGACCTGGGTTTACTGGTTCAACCAGTCGGTTCCTAGTTCAGGAACCTGTTGTGGAAGCATCGCGTGATTGGGTCTGTATTCGGTTGCTTACTTATGAAAGTGAGAGTGAGTACAAGTATATGGAACAATTGCTTGGGGTAACTGACGGGACATTGCCGAATACGGTTTTTTGTCTACTGTCCCCTGACGGCAAAACGAAGCTGACTCGACCAACACGTGGCCCTAGCATCTTTCGTACACCGGAAAATATGGCTTTCCAGATGAAAAGTCTCGCATCTCGCTATAAGNNGGCTGTGCCAAATTCATTTGTCGCACCAGTCCCTCTTGTTGACCGAGTTGATCTGGCAATGAATGTGGCTGCCAGTGACAATCGTCCAATGGTTGTTTTTTATCACCCTTCCCCCTCAGATTTGAAGAAGTTAGTCGATTCATCTAAACCGGTTGTTTGGACCTCCGAATTGGCAGGGCAATTTATGTATGCGGCCACCTCTAGCAAAGCAGATCTTAAGGCAATGGTGAATGCATCGGGCGACGCCGGAGTGTATATTGTNGAACCTGATGAATATGGAGTGTCAGGTAAAATCGTACGGCACGTCGAATTCGACAAAGTGGTAGAAAGCCTGAAACGCGAGTTGTCACGAGCTCTCATCAACTTCCAGCCGTTTCAAAAAAATCATCAACAACATATTCGAGATGGCTACGTCTTTGGGATCGAGTGGGAAACGGTTGTGCCCGAATCAGATCCGATGTCTGTTCAGGCGAAACGACGATTCAAGTCCCGCTTTAACGGGATGGACTGAACGATGAACGCCAGAGTTTGGTATCTCCTTGTTATCCTTGGCACGCTTGTTGTGGCGGTGTGTGAAGCAGCCCAGAAGCCGGCCGGGGAAGACGCCCCGCTGCCAACCATTGTTGGCCACCGTGGATTGATTCTCGATGCTCCTGAAAATACACTTGCGAGTTTCAGGGCATGCCTGGAGTTGGGCTTTGGCTTCGAATTGGATGTACAGCGGACCAAGGATGGGCATTTGATGTGCCTGCACGATACGACGATCGATCGTACGACGGATAGGAAGGGCTCCCTGACTGAACTAACTCGGTATCAAACCGTCGGTTTAGATGCCGGCAGCTGGTTTTCCCCACGTTTTAAGAATCAGCGAATACCTGGAATAGATCAGGTATTTAGTTTGATTGCGGCCTACCCCAAATCGGCAGCGATTTATGCTGTCGATATTAAGCTAAATGACGCTAAGGTTGAAGCGGATCTGGTAGTCCTGGCAAAGAAGCATGATATTCTTGATCGGCTTTTATTCATCGGAAATACCATCCAGGATGCGTCGGTTAGACAAAGGCTATATGCGGCAGACCGGGCTGTGCAGATGGCGGCCGTCGCCCACAATTCCAAGGAACTCGTTGTCTCGCTCGCCAATCCACTTACGACGTGGGTGTATGTGCGTTATCTACCGAGTCCGGCAGAGATCACTAAAGTTCATGCTCAGGGGAAACAGATCTTCATTGCCGGGAACACCGTCGCAGGTCATCAATCTGATAATTGGGCATATTGTATTACCCATGGTGTCGACGCAATTCTGACCGATTATGCGATGGAACTCGGGCGCCAGCTTCGGCGTTCCAAACAGTCTAAGTGAGCCCGGGCAGTTCGTCGTCGGCAGTGCCGAAACGATTCACTTCGATTCCCATGCGATGAAGCATCGAGAGATAATATCGATTGAGGTCGGTATTGTCTGAATATTCCAGATAACGGCCGGTTTTAATATTTAGGTTAGAGCCACCTGCAAATAGCACTGGCAGGTTGTCCGCAGAATGTTCGTGGCCGTCCCCTAAACTAGAGCCATAAACGATCATCGAGTTATCCAGTAAGGTGGCATCTCCTTCTTTGATTTCACGCATTTGGTCGAGTAGGTAGGCGACTTGCTCATGATGCCAACGCGTGACGGCATTGTACATTCCGCGTTTCTCTTTCACGCTGGACCAACTTGTCAGTCCATCATCATCTTCGGTTTTCCCAGAGATATCGTGGTAATGAGATAACGCATGCCATGTCCCTTGAACCCCGTCGATAAAGTTGAAGTATCGGTTGCTTTGTCCGTGATCAAACATAAACGTTGAAACTCGAGTGGCATCAGCCCAAAAACCTAATACGATCATATCCAGCATGAGTTTCATATATTCGCCGTGATCCTCCGGGATGCCGGCCTCTGGACGTTTGAGTCGCTGGTTGAGCAAGGCATTGTCTTGTGCACGGGCAGCTTGCTTGTCAGAGAACTTAAGCCGTCGTTCGATGGCCTGTATCGACGTTAAATATTGATCGAGCTTGTCTCGATCTACGGCCCCTAACTGTTGTTGTAAAGATTTGGCATCTTCCAAGATAAGATCCAGTACACTGCTGTCCGGTGCAAATTGATCTGAAGTACGGAACATTTGGTCAAAGACGATCCGAGGTTCGATTTCGCGGGACGCAGGCGTCTGCGTGTCGAGCCAGGAGATCGTATTGCGAGGGAGACTTTTGGAGAAGAAACCCTCGCCGCGGACGGATAACTGTAGCGAGTCAAGGAGTGTATCCNGGCCTACCTGTTTAGCCGCTAATTGGTCTACNGACATTCCACCTGCACTAACCTCNCGTCCCGAGTATTCACCTCCGGTTAGCCAAGTAGCGGNCCCCGCCATATGGCCATTACCACGGGGTGTCCAAATATTGCGAGGAATGAGTAAGTGTTCTTTATGCTTCTCCAGCGGTNTCATCCATGGACTNAGTTTTTCAAGTGTGCCGTTAGCCCCGGTTTGTTCTGGCTCCCAGCTTCCTTCTGCCACGCCGTTTGGAAAATATAAAAAGGCCATACGTGCTTGGGGTGTTTGCTTGCCTAGCTGCCCGTTAGCATCCGACATGCATTCAAGAAGTGGTAAAGCCAGAGATGCGCCGATTCCCCGGAGAGCTGAGCGACGTGATAGATGCCATGGTTTATTCATGATTAGCCTCNTTGAGTTCCTGAGGAGCAAGCTTATTTTGAAATGGGTAGCTNTGGATAATGCTTCCNATGAGCGTATGTAATTTGAAGTNGTTGTCTTCCAGNTCTTTNTANATNGAGCTAATGGTTGGTTCGTCNTAGTACTCAAGCTGACGACCCAANGCATAGGACAATAACTTGCGAGTAAGCTGTTTCACAAATTCTTCGTGATAACTACCTACAATGGCAAGCTTTAAGCCCGCNGGTCCCTCCAGTTTAGTCCCGTCTGATAAAGTGGTTTGAGTGTTGATAACCCTGCCTCGATANCGAGTCTGGTAACGGCCAAAGAAATCAAAGCTTTCGAGTGCCACTCCGAGTGGATCGATTTGATCATGGCATGAAGCACAGCGAGTGTTTTCCCGATGTAATGCCAGTTTTTCTGCGGTNGATAAGTCCCGCCGACGCTCGACACGGGGTTCAAATTCGGCAGCCCCCGGCGGTGGTGGAGGTGGTGGAGTGCCGAGTATTGTAGTCAGCACCCAGTTCCCTCGGACGATAGGACTCGTGCGGCCGGGGAATGAGGTGACAGCTAGGAGGCTACCCTGCCCCAGTAACCCACCACGATGGGGAGAGCTGAGGTTGGTTTTCCTCATCTCATCGCCGCGAATGCCGGAGATGCGATAATGCCTTGCGAGTTCTTCATTGATAAATGTATAGTCTGCCAGTAAGAGTTCTGTAGCGGAAACGTCGTTGCGGAATGCATNATTTAGCAGCATCGATGTTTCCTGCCTCATGGCGGCCATGAGGGTGTCAGTACACCAGGGATTGTCAATGGGATCCATGCGGATGCGAGTCCCCAGATGCTGGAAGCCAAGCCACTGGCCTCCAAAGATGTTCCCTATGGTGTCCGCTCGTGGAGACGACAACATGCGTTGGATTTGTTTCGCAAGGACCGTTTCGTCAAATAACTTTTCTTCTTCCGCAAGTTCGAACAGTTGCTCGTCCGGCATGCTTGCCCACAGAAAATAGGAGAGACGGTTGGCCATGTCATAATGAGAGATTTTGAACTCTTTATCCCGAGTAAAGATGGCTTCAGATTTAAATAGAAACTGTGGAGAAATCAGAGCCGTATCGATAAGCTTCTTGTATGCCAACCTAAGGTTGTTTGTCTTCATATAGGTGGCAACGAATAAGGCGTGGTATCTCTCTTTTTCATGCTCCGTGGCTGGTCGGCGAAATGCCCTGGAGAGAAAGCTATTCAGGAAGGATGCTGGTGTAGCCGGAGCTTTGGCACTTAAGTCTATTTCCATCCGGTCATGCAAAACTGAATGCTTTTCACTGAGGATTACATTGCTAATTTCGTCGGCAGCATGGACGAAACGCTCGAATAACTGAGGTTGGAGGAAGAGCGTGTTGGCGGAGTTGTCAAAGCCGCTTTTGCCAGTCAGGTCGGCNGGGAATTTTGAACTGGGCTTTAGCTTGATTCCAAATAGATCTGATACCGTGTTGTCGTATTCGATGTTAGATAGACGTCTCGCTGGTTCGTAACCAGGGTCGTGGATCGTCGAGTAATCAAAATAGTCGATTTTGTTAACAAGAAGTCTTAGCATGGTCTGGCGATCTTGCATGCTTGGTTGCTCAGAATCCTCAGGAGGCATTTCACCGCCCCTAATTCGATCGATGACGACTCTCCATTGCTGAGCGTTACGGATCAGAGGTGTTTGTTGCAGCAGACTGAGTACGTCCAACTGGCCCTGTGCTTCATCCGAATTATGGCAGTCGGCACAGTGTCTTTCGAGAAGTTGTTCAAGCTGCTGCGCGTTAGCGTATTCGGCTAGGCCGAAAAAAGAGACGGTAAATAACCAGATCAGTGTTTTCATATTCCTCATTCTAGTAAAAGCCGCTTTTGAGGTGCAGGGGAGATATGCTGTGGAGCTAACTGAAAGCCGGACAAAGAAGGCGATTTTGTTACAATGANTGGTGTTAGTCTTTAANTGCGACTTTGTTTTTGTTCATTATAGAAGTGGGATCCGGGAGAAGTATGANCAAGCCTNTTCTTAGGTATTGCATAAGCCTGGTATNGGCCGGATTGCTGGCCGGTTCGGTTTGTGCGGATCATTTACAGGATGATATTAAACCCTATCTACAAAAGTTCTGTATCGAATGCCATGGTCAGAAAGAACCNAAGGGTGGTCTCAATCTAACGGCTTTTGATTCGGATCGCAGTCTGGTCTTGAACTTTCGCCGCTGGGACAACATTACGACATTTATACGTAGTGGAGAGATGCCTCCGAAGGGATCTCCTCAGCCGGAAATTGAACAAAGTAACGCAGTTTTAGCTGCTGTGGAGCGTGTCCTGCTGAAGGAGGCTCGAAAACACGCCGGCGACCCTGGTTTTGTGCCTCCACGACGTTTGAGCAATACGGAATACAATCATTCTGTTCGTGATCTAACGGGGGTTGATATTCGCCCCACCCGTAATTTCCCTGTTGACCCTGCCGGTGGAGAAGGATTTGATAATACAGGCGAGGCATTAAGTATGTCTCCTAACTTGCTAAAGAAATACCTCGCTGCCGCTCAGGAGGTCGCTGATCACTTATTGCTGAAGACTGATGGTATCGCCTTCGCACCAACACCGGCCGTGTCGTACAACGAGCGTCGGAAGCTTACCGAGTTGGCAATCATTGATTTTTACAATCAGCGAAAGGTGGAAGTGAGGGCGTATGTAGAGGCGGCCTGGAGATATCGCTACGCATCCGGAACCGGCTCNATNAAATTGGGAGCGTATGCGGAAGCAAATGGCTTGAGCGCAAAATATCTCAGCCTCGTTTGGGAAACGCTTTCGTCAGCAAACTCAGGCGAAGGATATCTGAAGCAGCTCGGGACGCGTTGGGAAGCTGTTCCTGGGCCGGTAGATGATCAGTCTATCCCTCCAGAGTTTAACGAATTAATGAGTTTTATCGAGTTCGGGCGAAAAACGCTAACACCGCCTTTGAAAGGTCTCATTAAATCGAATGCGGGTAACTGGCCTATTCACTGGTTGGATTTTCGGGCCAAAACAGCGGCCGTTCGTGATCAGTTTTCCCCGGAACAATTGCAAAGTGAAACGCTGGTGGTTGCCGGGAATGTTCCGGTCCTCAAAGAAGGGGAAGAACCGCATACAATATCAATTCGTTTTGAGAAGGGTTACGCCGAGGAAAACGGCTATGTCATTATTAAACGCCCCCTGTTTAGCTACGCACGGATTTTGCCGAAAAGCGAAAAGGATGAAACGGAAAATCACAAGGTCGTTGCACTGAAGACCGTTCTTGAAAAGTATCATCCTGAACTTGCCCAGCAACTAAAGTTTGGTAGCCATCCCGTTGCTGATTCTGTTCCCGAAGAAGGATTGGACTCGGAGTGGCTCGTCATAAAGACGCCGGCATTGATTGAAATCCCTTTTACGCTGGAAATGCAACAGGAGTTACAGGGCAAACATTTATTGTTGCCATGTCAATTGGATGGAGGTGTAAGTCGTGATAGCAGCGTGTTTGTTAAATATCACAGCGGAAAAGCGAGGAACGCTAAATTTGATGACAACCCGACCCATCTGATCTACACGGATGGGAAAGCCGCAACACGATTGGCCGAGTCGGTAAGTTCGTTTTGTAATGCCTTCCCGAACCGATTCTTCTACGTAGACGACAAGCGAGGTTTAGCTGCTGGTTTTCATTTGGTGGAGGGGTTTTTTCGAGATGATCAGCCTCTCGTGGATAAGGTGCTTACCAATGCCGAAGTTCATCAGCTAAATAAAATGTGGGAAGAACTCGATTTTGTAACCAATCGAACAGAAACGCTTTTACGGGGATTTGTTTGGTTTGAACGATCGGAAAGACATGTTTTACACGGTCGCGAATGGGACTACCTCCATGCAGGAGACCCCAGGTTGGTTACAGCGAAGATGCTCGATCAATTTGAAGTCCAGTATCTGCGGAAGATGGGAACACCCTCTAAGGAGGGGACGGAGGAAGCGCAGCGCCGCGTTATTGAACCTCAGGACCCTAGTGAGAAATTTGACATGGTGCATGGGTTCTTCGAAGACATTCGTGCCGGCTTGAAAAAACAGCAGGAAGCATTGGCAACCGCCGAGCCAAAAGGACTTGCCGATGTGCTGGAATTGGCGAAGCGAGCCTACAAACGCCCTTTAACAGAATTGGAATTGTCCAAGCTGAATGGCCTTTACGAGGCACTGCGTAAGGATGGACAAACCGTTGAATCCAGCTTGAGAGGTATGGTGACTGCCATTTTGATGTCACCGGAGTTTATTTATCGTTACAACAATAATCGCGCCGGTAAGGGAGTTGTTTCTTTGGATAGTAGAGATCTTGCCAGTCGTCTGAGTTACTTTTTGTGGTCCTCTGTGCCTGATGCGGAATTGTTTCAGGCAGTAGAGAACAAGGAGTTGGCAAAGACAAATTATTTGCAGATGCACGCAAGGCGAATGTTGCAGGATGACAGGATTGTTGCTTTA
>PAJC01000004.1 GCA_002705165.1 Planctomycetaceae bacterium
CAACTAGATCCAGACGATCCTCTTCGAAGACTTAGCTACGATGAGTTTCGGAAGATCATTTATCGGCCCGACGCCTCTATTTGGCGAAACGCTGACTCATTATTTCAGATACAGCTTTTCCATCCTGGCTTCCTAGCTACGACTCCGGTTCAAATTAACGTAGTAGAAAAAAATCAATCGCAATCATGGCCTTTTTCGCCAAAAGTCTTTGATTATCCGCAAGATCTAAACCTTGATGATTTAAGTGGGGTCCCAGGTTACGCCGGTTTTCGGTTGCACAACCCCATAAATTCTGACAATAAATTTGAAGAGTTCCTGGTCTTTCTCGGTGCTAGCTACTTTAGGGGGGTGGGCAAAAACCAATTTTACGGATTATCAGCGCGCGGATTGACTATCAATACAGAGAATGATGAAGAATTCCCGAGCTTCAGCGAATTTTGGATTGAACGGCCCTTACCTGAAAGCAATTACATTATAGTGCATGCATTGCTCAATAGCCCATCGGTCACGGGAGCCTTTCGTTTTAAAGTTCAACCGGGTTCTAACACAGAGATAGACGTAGACGCCCACTTTTTCCCCAGGAAGGACCTTGCAAGAGTTGGAGTGGCTCCGCTTACATCTATGTTTTTGTTTGATGCGTCCAATCAAAACTTTTTTGACGATTACCGGCGCGCGGTGCACGATTCAGATGGTTTGTTAATACATAAAAAAAATGGGGAAAGAGTCTGGAGGCCACTTGCTAACCCGCAGAAGGTTCAAGTTTCTAGTTTTGGGGAAGGCAATCCAAATGGTTTCGGATTACTGCAAAGACACCAGAATTTCCGCGACTTTGAAGATGATGAAGCAAGGTATGATAAACGTCCGTCACTATGGATTGAACCAAGAGGGAACTGGGGTGATGGGTCGGTTGTTTTAGTCGAAATTCCTAGCCGTTCCGAAACCAATGACAACGTCGTCGCTTATTGGCAACCGAAGCAGGGCCTAAGCGGCGATAGAAGTTATCACTTCAATTACCGCATGACTTGGGGCTTAGGTCCGCCGGGTGAAAATATACCAGGTCGCGTCGTTGAGACTGCCACGGGAGAGCCGTCTTTTGGATTTAGCGGTTTTGAAGAACGAGAATTCGTCATAGACTTCAGCGCTGGGTCAACATTATCAAACATGGATTCTGATTCGATTCGCATTGAGGCATCCAGCAGCGCCGGCAAAATCACAAACGTGAGCGGCACGTTAGTTCAAGCGACGGGGGACTATAGAGTGTATTTAAAATTAAACGCTGAAGGCGTTGACCTCGCTGAGCTAAGAGTTGGTTTGGAGGTGGCTGACCAGCAGTGGGGAGAAACTTGGCTTTACAGGTGGACAAGGTGAATCAAAATTTTATTGCGCAAAGCTTTTTTACTCCGCCCGAGTCTTCTATGACGATGACTACGCAAGCGTTTTCCAGCAGGCCGGCCAAGAAGAACATGTGCTATAACTTCTGTCCTCTTGTCGCGAGATTAATCATCTTCGGGGGCACCATAATTATGACTTTCATAGCTGCTTATCAGATGTATCTGGTACTGCCTTTGACTTTTTCTGAAGCTGCTGTGTGGGGATTGGATGACCCCGCTACCATAGTATTACTGTGGATATCGCTGATCTGTTTCAGTGTTACGTTTGGATGTTTAGCGCTTACCGCAGTTTCTGCGCTTGTTGGGTCGGTAGCAGGGCAAGATCGATCTTTTGCAAAGCCAGAAACGCCATTGAAAGGGAAAACTGTATTGCTCATGCCTGTCTTTAATGAGAACGCAACCGCTTTTTGCGCATCTCTGTTGGCGATGGCGCAAGACTTACAAGAATTAGGAGAAACTGAGCACTTCGAAATTTTTATTCTTTCCGATTCTGACCGCTTAGATTATCTTTCAAAAGAAGTAACAGCAGTAAAACTTTTGATCGAGAAGCTGAGTGGCACTATGCCTGTTTGGTATCGCCGCCGAAAAAAGAATGCAGCTCGCAAAGCTGGAAATATCCGCGATTTCATTACTCAGTGGGGAGAACGCTACGACTATATGATCGTTTTAGATGCTGACAGTCTAATTCAGGGAGAAACACTAACAGCGTTAGCACGAGAGATGGATGCTGACTCCGACCTTGGTATTTTACAGACATTGCCACGTCTAATCGGCGGCCAAACTGTTTATTCAAGACTCCAACAATTTTCAAATTCTGTTTATGGGTCAGTTTTTGCTAAGGGGTTGAACGCTTGGCAAGGAGATGACGGCAACTATTGGGGCCATAATGCTATAATTCGAGTGAGGGCTTTCGCAGAGTCTGCAGGATTACCAGTATTAAGTGGTTCTCCACCGTTCGGCGGCGAAATACGCTCTCATGATTTTGTCGAGGCTGCGCTAATGAATAGGATTGGTTGGAAGGTCAGAATGTTGACCGATCCTAAGGGGTCTTGGGAGACGTGTCCCCCTACTCTTCTGGATGCTGCATCACGAGACCGACGCTGGGCACAAGGTAATGTTCAACACTTAGCCGTACTTCGGGTTGATGGGCTAAGTTGGTCAAGCAGGTTACACATGGTTCTGGGGTTTATGAATTACTTGACTTCGTCTTTGTGGCTGACAACTATCCTTATAGGACTCATTATTTCTCCGTGGGTCTTAGCACAAAACAGCGGTGAAACTGTTTTCTCAGGGGATGGTCTGCTTCCAGTCTCGCAGATATTCGGCTCGACGCGAATGCTTGTAATTTTTTGCGTTACCATCGGATTGCTTATGCTTCCAAAATTACTTGGTTTGATTGCGGGGATGAGGAAACACCATTTTAGACCAGTACGCGATCGATTATTAATGCTCATAAGCGCGTTAGTGGAACAAGCATTTTCCATTCTCTATTCTCCTATAATAATGTTTTTACATACTCGGTATCTTTGGGAAATTTTTTGCGGCAAGGACTCTGGTTGGCCCACTCAAGAAAGATGTGGTCGCCCCGTAGCAGCATTGGCGCTACTTAAATATCATAGCTCTCAAACTATTGCTGGTATTTTAATGACTGCGTACTTAGCTTTTCTAGCATCCCCACTGACTTACTGGATACTTCCTGTAACTATTGGTTTAATGCTATCAGCGCCACTTTCGCTACTGAGTGGTAGCAAGATGTTGGGGAATAAATTAAGGAATATAGGATTACTCCTCACGCGAGAGGAAGAATCGATTCCTCGCATAATATTTAGGTACGATGAAAATGTTAAGATTTTTACATCAGTAGCCAGTTGCTCGTAAGCAAAAATCTTACAGACGAAGCCGCACAGATCATGAAAACTGAAACTATTTATCCTCTTTGATATAAGTCGCTTTCAACTTTTCTTTTCCTTGTTAGCCGATATCTATAGTATCTTCTGGGCATGAATATAAAGAAACCAATCACTACCTAGTTGATGTCAACCATATCAGGATCGTCAGTTTTTACTGTTTTCACTTCTAACTGACTCTACGCAATTTCGCTCTCCGAAAAATTATGGGAGGAGTATAAACTTAGGGGCGCATCCCATCGTCCTGTTTAATATGTATAGTAACTAGTCCTATATATAAAAGACGATTTAAAAAAAATTGGATTTCAAAAATGAAGATGTCATTACCAGAAAGAAAAACCGGTATTTCACGAGTTATCGCGGCAACACGCGATTCCTTAAGAGGGTTGAGCCTTGCAGCAAGGACGGAAGAGGCATTCAAACAGGAATGCTTATTATTTGTGCTTCTTGCTCCGCTGGGGGCGTGGTTAGGCGAAACAGAAATTGAAAAAATTCTTCTCGTGGGTGTGCTAGTTATTGTCTTGATTGTTGAGTTGCTTAATACTGCTGTCGAAGCAGTTGTCGATAGGGTGGGAGCAGAATTCAATGAGCTGTCTCGGCAGGCCAAAGATTTAGGATCAGCTGCTGTCTTTTTAAGCTTAGTTTATGTGATATTTACATGGTTGGCGATACTGATTTTTTAGATCTCTGCTTGTCACAGTAAGTAATTTTAATGCTTACTGCAAGCGACTTAGCGGGTGGTGATTGGTCCAAATTTGGCCCAAAAAAGTTGAGAGACTTGGAAGGGAACTCGTAAGTTACTGTTTTAATTGGTGGGCCCACGAGGACTCGAACCTCGGACCGACGGATTATGAGTCCCTCGCAAACAGTTAATCACAATTCTTAACAACAGCCTGCGTTCTTTAAATCATCGTATCACATAGTTTTGTTGACTGTAGTAGTTAGTCTTGAGTCGTAGTTAGTTGTCCCGCAGTGGTCCAAATTTGGTCCAAGAAACCTACCCACCCCTTCTTTATATAAAGGCTACCTAACAGACCCCACCCCCGGGGTACCCCTCCCGATACACAGGAAGGAGTCCCATATTCTATATACATACTATTCTCGGCCACAAGTGATCTACTACATGATCAGGCTTCTATCGATATCTACACCCAAGCCTGGCCCTTGCGGCATTGCCATATTGCCTTCGCTGTCTACCACCGGAGCATTTTCAAAGATGGCAAAACCATTTGTATAAGGTGAAATGGGTGGATCATTCATGATCTCGATCCAAGGGCAATGTGGCCATGTTCCGATCATGTGCAATTGTGCGATGGTACCCAATTGACCTCCGCCATGGTGGGGAATTACCTGCTTGTGATTGGCGAGCCCTAAAGCGGCGACGGCTCTTAAACCCTGTACACCTTCTGTCACCAGGATTTCCGGCTGAAGAATATCGTAGACACCATTATCGATTATATCCTTGAACTCCTGAACACCCTGATTGTTCTCGCCACCTGCAAGTGTTATATCGGTAGCCCGATTCAGTTCTGCCAGACCGTCATAATCATAGCGGCGCAGCGGTTCTTCCAGCCAGTAGACATCAAGCTCATCTAGGGCGCGGGCCGTATCCAGTGCCCTTTTATAGTCCCATTGCACACCCGGCTGCCAGATGCCGCTGGATTGTGCTTGATTGGCATCGGTCATGATAGTGAAGTCTTCACCAACGGCTTCGCGGACTAGTTCGATAGTTCGGATATCTTCTTTCATCTGCAGATGATGGAGACGAATTTTTATTCCCTGCCATCCCTTTTCCTTAACCCTTACAGCTTGTTCGGCCCGTTCTTCCGGAGTGGAGAGCTGAATCATGCTGGCATAGGCTGGTACCTTATCTTTCTGTGCACCCCATAGCTTATAAAGAGGTTGGTTTGCTACCTTGCCTACAATATCCCATAGCGCGATCTCAATGCAGCCCACATCTCTCCAGTTATTTGCAGCTCCGTTTGTATAGCGCATTTGGTGACCAAGTGTTTCATTGTCGAAAGGGTCCTGACCTACCAGCAGTGCCTTCATGCGATCGATGTTAGCGGGGCTCATTCCCGGAGCGATGCCGCTAATACCCTGATCGGTGTAGATTTCTGTAACAGAGCCGCCACCAATTCGACGCATATAAGGTCGCCCCGGTGCCCAGGCTGATTCCATCATGCCGGTTTCACCAAGGGTTCGCATTCGATGGACACGGATATCAGTAATTCGTGGTCGGGCACTCTGGGCAAGAGATAGATTGAACAGACCCGTGCCTGCGGTACCGAGAGAGGCTAATGCCAGCGCCCCTGTTTTGCTGATGAATTGACGACGTTTCATGAATTGACCCTCTTCTATTTGATGATCGATCAAGTCAACCGATCCTGAGCTTTTTTCAGTATGATATGGCGTAATTAGATTTCAATGTAGCGAATCAAGTGACACCACTTCGGCGAAGGTTTTCAATAGTAGCAGCGTCATACCCAAGCTCCCGCAAGATTTCCTTTGTGTCGGCACCTAGAGTAGGGCCGGGTTGGTTGGGGATAGGGTCGGTCATTCGCACTGGGCTTTGGAGATTTCTAAGGTCAGGACGATTGGGGTGTTCGGTAGTGACAATACCGTCGCGGTTAAGTAAAAAGGGATTTTGCAGTGCTTTTGCAATGCCATAGACAGGTGCGCACGGCACATTGCCGCCCAGCGTATCCATCCAATGCGCTGTTGTCTGTTTGGTTAAAAACGTGTCGAGCATTTCCGTTAAAAGATCTCGATTTTCCCGGCGTGCTTGACCCGTCCGGAACGACTCCTTTGCTGCCAATTCCTTTGCACCAATCCGGTCACAAAATATTTCCCAAAACCGGTCCGATTGTGCCATGACAAATAGCCATCCATCAGAGGTTTTGAATAACTGGGAAGGAGTTACACTGGGATGGGCCGAGCGCGGAGAGCGGGTGGTTTCAATGCTCTCATTCAGATACCAAGCGCCGACATAGTTTAATTGATGGGCCGCGACGTCGAACAAGGCAACGTCTACATCGCGGCCCACACCAGTTTCCCGTGCTTTCATAATCGACGAAACTAGAGCCAGTGAAGTGGTAAGCCCAGAGAGATGATCGATAAGCGCCAAACCCATGCGCGCTGGGGGGCCATCTGGTTCACCAGACATGTAAAGGTAGCCTGTTTCTGCTTGCATCAAATAATCGAAGCCGGGCCAGTCTCGTCTTGGTCCATCGCGACCGTAAGCGGATATAAAGCCACAAACAATTTTAAGGTTGTTGCCTTTGAGCTGATGATAAGTCAGTCCCAGTTTTTCTGGTTGATCTCCACGCAGGTTACACAGCAAGGCATCTGCCGTTGACACGAGTTTGCCAAGTATCTCTTTGCCCTTGTCAGTCTTGAGGTCCAGAGTCAATGAACGTTTATTCCGATTAAACGCTTGGAAAGATAAGCTATCCAGCTCACCTAAATCACCCCCGGGTCCCATCTGTCGAATCGGATCACCTTGATGAGCTCGGTTTTCGATCTTAATGACTTCGGCACCTAAATTAGCCAATTGCAAAGTTCCATAGGGTCCAGCTGCATAATGCTCGACTGCAAGAATGCGGACACCTTCCAAGGGCAACATCAGACAATATTCCCTAGGTCTATTCGCTTCGAATCGATGACTTGCTGCATATTAATGAAGTGATCTCTGATACATATCAGAGGTGAATCAAGATGAATGTTCAATCAATAGTTCCTTCGATTGCATAAATAAAAAAAGATAGCGAAAGCGCATACTGTTCATGGGAGGGAAACGCGCGTGATCAAACCGTTAAAAAGAGCACGCTTAACGAGTAGAGAACAAACAGTATTGACCATAAGTTGAATCGCACTGGAAACATTATTACTAACGCCATTAGTAGAACCCCTAAAGAAGGTACGACTATAGAAGGTAGTATCGCATTGTTGTACATAACTATATTTACATAAGGTCCAACCAGGTAATACAACAACATAGATAGCGCAGAAAGGCGGCCCAGATGCTGGCTTTCCTTCAGCATATTCATAACACCTTCTTTAGGTGCAGGCAATGCCATTTCGGCAGCGCCGTAAATACATGAAGAACCAAAAACCAGCACAATAAAATCCAGAAAAGCCCATTCTTCTATTACGCGCAGCTCCCAGCCTATCCACCAAAGTTGTAAAACATACAGCATAATACTGAACGTCCAGATTGCCGAGGACCAATGAAATATAACGCGCGAATAGGCTCTGGTAATCATTGCCCAGTTTTGCAGAGTTCGTGTTATTGCCAGACCAAGAGTGATTGATATGACAATAAAGATGTATTCGTGTTGAGTCATCTTAACTTCTCTTAATTTGTTGCTTATTCTGCGAGCGCTTCCTGTACCCGTGCCCCGCGCAGAATATTCACCATGCCGTAGTTGCCTTCATGACAGGCATATTTTACTTACGTATTATTTTAAAAATTTGCAAAAGCCATAAATATCATTGATTGTTGTCGAATATATGTCAGGGAGTTCTTTTGGAAATAAGCAGTCCCCTGCGTGACAAGTACCATGCACTGTTCGGCCATGCGCTTGCACTCCTGAAGAGAGTAATTTACGGAAATAGTTTAACCCCTCGTCTCTTAGAGGATCTAACTCATTCACAGAAATTACATGTGGTGGTAGGCCGACCATATCTTCTTTTACAGCATGATAAGGCCAAGCTAGTGGGTTCATAGAATTTTCGCCAAGTGGGTCATAGGCTTTAGCTAGAGCTGCACTTGTTGCATTGCTAATAAAATAATCATCGTTTTCCTTTAAAGACGGTAAGTTTAAAGGCGGATCTGCATAAAGTCCGGAAATATAAGGGCATTGGGCATAGACCCCTGAAATTTCATTAATCCAGTTTTCTCTGTTCGCTTTAAGGGCTGTAGCTAAACAGAGATTGCCGCCGCCTGACTCTCCTGAAACTACGATGGATGATGCTCTTAGTTTATCTCTATTTTTAAAAGCCCAGCGGGTTGCAGACGCACAATCATTCAACCCAGCGGGAAATGGATGACAGCCAAGTGCCCCGCCTGCATTTCGGAATTCCACTCCAATAACTAATAGCCCTCTTGCTGCTATCTCTTGGCGCCACCTTTCATAGTTAGGGTCCGCGGCCTTAAGTATTACCATGCCACCTCCATGCATATGAACAAGGCAAGGAATTTTACCCTTTACATTGGTAGGCCTATGTATGTAGATTTTTATCTCATTTCCATCCATTCCAATTATTATTTCTTCACTTGATTCAACGCTTGATATTGGAGTCAAGTCAGTAAATATAGTTTTAAAAACACTAGCGTAGTTGAGCTCAGCTTCCGAAGCCCAATTTATGCAATCTGTAGCACTAGAATTACCATCTACAGATGCTTTTGCGGGGTGGATATCAAGACCGAAGGGAGCTAAAGCATTTACTAATCGTGGGTCCGCTCGTTCATCCACGCGGAGGGAAGAATTAGGGTCACCTAGCCTCCCAGGAAGAGACGAATTGTTCTCTTTAGTAATCATTATTTATTCCTTGATATTTTTAAAAAATCTTAACGTGGTTTAATCACTTTTATGGATATTTAATATTGAATTTTAAAAAATTTGCCCCTCGAAACCAGTTCCCAAGAGGCGCGCTGCGCAATCCAGATTTTACCAAATCGTTCGTCCAGAATAGTATGTATAGGGTGCAGATGGAACCTACTTGGACAAGTTGAAGACTTATTTCAATTACCTTAATTTTTTTATCATTGATTTACCCACAATTTGTAACTAACGTATTCAGTCAGCGGCGTGATATTCTCGCCCGCTAAGAAATCGGAGTTCGGGTTGAATCGACGCAGATTCGAGCCTAACAACTGAGGAAGCACCAGATGTTTCGTTGCCCTGCCCGAATAATATTGTCCTCCCTTTTTGTGCTTGGAAGTCAGACTGTAAATGCCCAGGATAACGTGGGTGAAGACTCCACAGTTGTGTATCCTGCTAACTATTTCAATGAATGGACACCAGTAACTGCTCAGGACATGTTAGACCGCATCCCTGGTTTGAGTGGTGGTGGAAGTAGTTATAGTGGTGTAGCAGGGGCTTCCCGAAGTTATCGTAGTGGAGGCGGAGGCGGCCGTGGTTTCGGCGGCGGCTCTCGAGGAACTGAAATCCTCATTAATGGAAAGCGTACTGCAGGGAAAAACAATAGCACGGGAGGGCAGCTCACCCGTATCACCTCAGATCAGGTCGACTATATTGAAATCATTCGCGGCACTTCAGGTGAATTGGATGTGCGGGGAAGTGGGCAGGTAATCAATGTCGTTCTTTACGATACTTTTGCCGACAGGTCCATTCAGTATGAATTAAGTGCACAGCAATCTGATAACAACACAGTTACACCTTCCGGTAGTTTA
>PAJC01000001.1 GCA_002705165.1 Planctomycetaceae bacterium
GTCATGATATGCTCTCGCGTTTCAGTTTGGCCGATAAAAGGACCGTAAAGAAAGAATCCGAATAGCCCTGCGAAAGTTGCCGTGGTAAACAATGCCACTCTCCATTTCGCAATCCTAGCTTTTACGATCCAGCAAACTAGGATCGCAAGCAAGATGACCACGGGAAGACCAATAACAAATAGAAATGGGCGAATATCGATATAAGCGAGGGTCATGTTTTCATTTCTTCATCGAATGAGCATCTTCTCTAAGTATCATATCTTTAATTCTTCACTCGTCTTGCCGCCGTGTTTGCGTAGGAGTTCGGCTGTATCAGAATGTTTGAATTCAATGGCTTTATCTAAAGGCGTCGAACCCTCGTACCCTTTAGCGTTCACGTCAGCACCGTTAGCGATCAACTGTTCTGCGACTTCTTTATAACCACTTATTACCGCAGAATGCAAAGGCGTCGACTTGTCATAAGCTGCTGCATTAGTGTCTGCTCCTTCGGTGATTAGTAACGCAGCGAGATTCTTGTGACCTTGCTTAGCTGCAAAATGCAATGGAGTTGCCCCAAATTGATTCTTCGAATTCACATCCTTACCAAAGTCCAATTGCCGTTTAATTTCTTTAATATTTCCTTCGTCGGCAGCTTCCCAAATATCCAAATTCGGATCACACCCTAATAAAATCACACTTGTGATTGTTATTGTTGCGAATTTCATGTGCTAGGGAATTGCTTTGCAGTATTTGAGCGATAATAAGCTTATCACCCTTAATCTTGATTTCTAAATCGAAAAACCCGTTATCTTTAAGTTTATGTAAAAATGTTACTGAAACTGATGCCTTCTTAAATTCGGCATTTGTTTTAGCTTTAAAAAAACTTATAGGTTTAGACCAGTTGACTTGATTTAGGCTATCTTTGTTAACCGAAGGACTTATATCATATTTGTTAGATATTAATTTACTTAAAATCATTTCACAATCTTCTGCTATTATTCCCTGTATAGAGTTTGTTCGGTAGACATTCTTGTCAACTTTGAGAATAGTTTGACTTCGGCTTAAAGGTTTATCCGCCCAAAAGTTACCTAGTTGTATCTGATTCTTCTTAGGCTTTGAATCAGCAGGAAGCCATTTATTGTAACTTACGTTTAAAACTTGAAAAGTAACATTACGACCTTTTACTTGTTCGGCTTCAAAAACACGAATTGATCTGAATGGACTAGGGAACAAGTTGTGCGTTGATATTTTAGAAATCTCTTTTATACCAAATTTTTTGACTAGATCAGAAATTGTCATTTCCTGCTCTTTAGTAAGTACAGCTTCGCTCACATAGTCTCTCTCAAAACAATGGGATGAAACTACTGTGAATAATGAGATGATTGTTAATGTCTTTTTCATTTCCCTTCCGCTATCAATTCTTCAGCTTTCTTGGCTTCGTATTTCTAACACAAGAATAATAAGTTAAGCATCTTCCTCAATAAATTTAAGGAGCCTTCCACCCACCACCCATGAGTATAATTTCTACTTTGAGAGATTCTGAATTCGCAACTGCAGTTTTAACCGTTAATTTATATGTTTTTGTTTTGTCAGGTGTAAAAACTGTTTGACTCGTGTAGAGATCACTTTTCAATGCGCCGACTGTTCCCGACCATATCCAATCTTTCAATTGTGCGCTTTCAGAAAATATTGCACTTTCCCCATCTACAAGCTTCATCTCTACAACAGTTTTATCTCTTTTGAATTCTTTAGGGCTACCTTGTAAAGGTAGAGGATGATCTAATCTTAAATAGCATATGAATTTGACATCAGGAAGGCCTTTTAAATCATAAATATGGGATGAATCATCACTCAAATCGACACTCCCCAAATCCAATACAAATCGATTTATTCCAGACCTGCGCCCATTATCATTAAAACTTCCATCGCCCGTATAATTTAAATCTGGATATTCAATATCCAAACCAAACTTTTTTGCCCCATTGTTACCGCACCCCACCAGCAACACGGCTGCGGATGTTGAAAGTAGAAGTTTTTTCATTTCTCTTTAGCTCTTAATTTTTAACCCGTTTTGCCGCTGTGTTTGCAGATCAGATCGGCTACAACTTTTCTCCTATGTTTGCATTGTTCATAATATCGTCAATCCCACCACCAATAAAGATAACCTTCGGGAGCAAGCTGCATCAACCCGAAGCACACTGGCAAAGACACCAAATGCACTACGAAATAGATAGCCAGATATCGCCAGCGAGAGATTATTAGACATACTAGAATAATTAGAGGCACTACAAAAACGGTAAAAAGCGACAAATACGTAATATAAGCACCTTGAATTTTAGCATGCATAAGCAACGCCGAAGGAAACCCGTCCGTTCCAATTCTTTCAGGCCATCCATCTAAACTTTGGTGCATGTGAATGGCTAAGGAGTAAAATAGTAGCAGTGCCACCAAGTAAGGTAGGATTGCAATAAAAACACCTGCTTTCATCTCTCTTCAGCGTTCAATTCTTCAGCCGTCTTGCCACCGTGATCGCGAAGATATTTTGCTGTTTTACTTCTTTTATTCAAAAGTGCCTCATCCAAGGGGGTGTTACCAATGATATTACGGTCATTTATATTAGCCCCATGAGTAATAAGCAATTTAGCGATTTCCATAGCATGTTTCTCAGAATAACTTCGAACTGCCCCATGCAGAACTGTGTCTCCAGTCTTTTCTCGGTGCGGCTCATCATAACCAAGCATACTTCCACTCCTTAGTTTTATATTAACATCTGCACCTTTAGCTAAAAGCATTTTAGTCAATCCTAGATACTTTTGATAACTCTTGCTAGCACCCTGAGCAGCGCCGTGTGTTGCTGAAAACAATGGAGTCTCTCCTGACCTCTTTGTCTTAGCATTCACATTTGCACCGCTATCAATAAGCAGCTCAGCAATCTCTTTATTGTTACACATATGCAAAGGAGTATGATGCGTGTCATCGATTGCATTGACATTTGCACCTCTACTAATTAGCAATTCAATTGTTTCTAAATTAGTTCCATTCCAATTGCCGTTTACAGCATGGTGTAAAGGAGTCATTCCTGGTTCATCCTGTAGATTTACGTTTACACCTTTATCTAAATACTTTTTTACATCTTTAATATCTCCACTATTTACATGAGCAAGAAATTTAGATTCGGTGCGACCTAGGAAAACTGAATCTACGTGTGTATCACACCCCACCAAAAGCACTGCTGCGATTGTTGTGAGTATGTATTTCATTTACCTTTATATCTTGGCCCCATTGTTAAACTGCAATGACTGTAACCTATCTTTATAAATTTTTTATTCTTTTGAAGCTCATATTCGCCAATCACATCATATACTTCGATTCGACTTGCTGTAGTTGAACCAACAAATAATTTGTCTCCTTCTGGAGTGAATTCGATACCTTGGCCAATTCCTCCGGCATCAAGATGATAAAGAAGTCTTGCTGGCTTAGATGCAATATCAAGAACTGCAATGCTATTCTTATAAACACCAAGACATGTTGCTACTGCCATTTTTCCATTAGGATGGAAAGCAAAGCTTTCTATTCCTGGGCCAACTTGTTTAATAACACTCGTTACT
Organism: Planctomycetaceae bacterium; assembly: GCA_002705165.1. Taxonomy (GTDB): domain Bacteria; phylum Planctomycetota; class Planctomycetia; order Pirellulales; family Pirellulaceae; genus UBA721. The sequence continues at coordinate 3,588 of PAJC01000001.1, forward strand.
GCTGGCTTATCTAAAGTAAGATCAACTACTGGAATATCGGAAAGCTCTGGGCTGAAGACAGATGAGTCTTGGCAAACCAATGCAAACTTACCGTCCAAACTAATTCTTAGTATGTAGGTTCTGTCCATAAACTTTGTATCAACTCCGTCGTTTATTCCAACTTCACTCAAGTGTTTCACTTGATTGCTTTCCAAAGAATACCAATGCATAGTGCATGGCGAAGTATTCTTAGTGTCACCTTGAGTCGTAAGAATGCGATCACCTTTTGGATTTATCCAAAAACACGGCAACCCATTTGATTGTGGACTCTTGCTAACTTGAATTAGCTTTTCGTTTTCAATTTTATAAATATAAAAATTTTCACTAGCGCCAACTACAAAATGTTTTTTGTCAGGGTGGGGCAATACATGTACCGGATTATCCTCTAGTAAAACCCTATGTACTACCTTTAAATCTGGTGCTGTTAAGTCTATTAAACTTAGCATGTTTGATAATTGAGGAATGAGTTTCTGCTCGGAAAGATCACTGGGTGTGATGTCTTTGTTTGTGACAGATTCACCAGCTGGATAAATTAAATTGGCATATTGAGTGCGTCCTCTCCAACCGTGATTAGCAATAATACCAAAGCGTCCGTTAGAAGACATTGCCATAGTTGGAGTGCCAAGAATAGTTGATGGAACTGTTCCATAAACGGTCTTCGTGATTGGAGGATGATCTGGTCCCAAGTGAACTACAGTTATCGAGTCTTGAGTTTTAACTGCTCGATCGTTGAGTCCCTCAGGCGTTTTTCTCCATGTAACATCTGTCTCACCATCATTAGCACTAAGAAGAGTGATGGGTGATTGAGTAGTAATAAATGGTTTGTCAGTTGCAACAAGTGATGTCGCTAGTGAAATGAATAGTAGGATTGTAGTAGAGGAATGATATTTCATAATCGCTTAAAGCAACAAAATATCAAAAACACTGAGTTAAACCATTATTTTCTTTTCTTGTCTTAATAATTCACTTTGTCAGAAATCAGGTGACTGTCCGGAGCCTCTGATGTTCTCGTTGTCATTCATTTGATTTCAGAAGCTAGCAAAGGTTTTAATTTGTTAATTGGAATTTTTAAGGAGTATTTAAATTCATTTCTAATTTTGACCTTATTCCATTTTGGATAGTTCTTTACTCGAAGTTCTTCGATGCTATTCAAAAGCCAACTATCGTTTTCTTCGTTAAAAACTAATGAATATATAAATGACATTTTCTTTCTGGGCGTGTTATTCGGTGTTGTAATGAAAACATCTAATAAAGCGATTTTGACAGAATTTTCAGTCAATGGAAGATAGGAGAGCTTGTGAAGTTTTAATGCGGTGAATTTATGTGGATGGCAAATAGTAGGGTAAGTCTTATTTCTAATCGAATGATAAAATTTTGTTATGTCTTCATGTGTAGATAGGACTAGATTTGGATTTCCTTTAAAACAAAAGTTTTTGTTAAAAAGTTTTCTTATGTTTTTCTCCGTTAACTCGTTTTCATTTAATATTCTTATATAATTATAAAAGGTGTCAAAAGCGCTCTTATATGGATGTTCGCTTTCCGGGACGGCGTTGAGCTTTTCTTCAGCGAGTAATTGCCCGCAAAGGGCGAAGATAGCTGCGATAAGAAGTGTTTTGTATAGTTTCATTTTTAATTAGTATCTTATGCTATAACTCTTTTTTATGTTCGATATATGAATCTAGAATATTATGCGCAGTCGAGAGCTAAAGAAGAAAAAATAAGATTGGAGTATAAAGACCAATATCAGCAATTATACGGAGTAGATTGGTGCTAAATTGGTTGCGCCTATCATGAAACCAACCGAGTGCAAAGGCGCTTATTGCTATCGCTATAAACGCTTGCTGAGCTTCGGTTTGTTCAAATACTACTGCAAATAAAAGACATAGTAAGCCAAGGCCAATATCAAACCATGAAAGACGGTGTGCAAAACTAGACCGCGTGTTAAGTAATGAATCTGAATTATTACGATCATCAGTTAGTGCTTCCCAAACTGTAATATGTGAGCAGCTCATTGCGCATAATGCTCCAAAGCTAAATGCTGGTAGAATTAAATTTATCCAAGCATCAGGTCCTAAAGACCATACCTGAATAGAGCAGCCCATGGAAAATACAACTCCAACATGCCACTCCTTAGGCCAAATTGGAATCCGAAAAACGGGAAGCCAATGTGTTGCGACAAAGTGAAGGGCAGTTAGTGAGAATACTACAACGCCTGCAATCCATGCTAGACTGTTAAGGCAATTAATAGCTAAGATTAATGATATGACTAAAAAGAAAGCTGAAATTCCTAGCCATATTTTTTGTCCTTTTTGATGGATTTTATGGCGTCCTGTTTCTGTTTTTATCTCGGAATTCAAAGCGTCAAGTAACCGGTCAGCGCAGTACACTAACCAAGTGCAACAAAACAAAAGCATTCTATCGCCTAATGTAAGATTTATGCTTGCGATCCGAGCAAATTGTTCTTGCCATATTAATGCAAGAATCGGTGAATCAAGATTTAAAAGGTTTGGCCAAAGCCACCATGGGGTTCGGGAGTTGTTGGCAATTTCTTGAATAGAGCTTGGTGTCTTGTATGAATTAGATAACTGTTTCTTTTAAAACTCGGCGGCCAATATCTGTGAGCTTTCGTATGCGTCCAGTATGTTTAAAATAAATTCTTTTTGCTTAAGCCCCATAAAATCTAGAATGATCCATGCCTTAGAAAGGAACTGTTGAGGATTTGTCCAGCTTACATGTTTCATAAGATCAGGTGCATATTTAACAATAATTTATTTGAAGGCTAGTCGAAAATAATTTCATTAAAGATATCTGCTTTTTTTCAAGGTTTGCATTGCGAGAAAATAAAGGGCTAGTTAGATTTCTAGCAGGTAAATATATGAGTGATAAATTAATGATGACTATCGCCCGTACCATTAATGATGTGGTGCTGGTTGTTCTAAAAAATCCTGAGATTCTCGAGCCTATTGGTATTTCACAGGAGAAATTTTTTACAAAAGTTCTGGGTTATGATGAAACTGGGATTTGGGTTCAGTTTCCTGATTTTGAACTGCCTTCACGAGTTGGACAGGATGCAGGTATCTGGGTTCCTGAATCAATGCAGGAGGTTAATGCTTCTGCCATGATCCCTTGGGGAGCGATTGCTACAGTAATGCATTTTCCTGATGTCAAAGGTTATGATTTCCCGAGTCCTTTCAATCGGGATATAGGATTCAATCATCAAGGTGAAGGATCGTAACTAATTTGAATAAGTGTAGCGTTATATGAAGGGTTTCCAATGAAGAAGAAATATACACGACGAGATGCGCTTGTAGGCTCCTTTCTAGTTGTTGGTTCAGCCGCAGCTAATGAGGTGGAAACTTCCAAGTCTATAACTCCGACTCAAATTGAAGGCCCGTTTTATCCAGATATGGACAATAATCTTACCAAGGTTATGGGTTCTAAAAAAAAACCAATTGGTAAAACGATTTATGTTCATGGCAAGGTTTCAGATAAACAAGGGAAGCCAGTAGAGCGGGCTGTTGTTGAAATATGGCAGACCGACAATAAAGGTATCTATAATCATGCCGGTGATCCTCGCCAAGCTGATCGAGATATAAATTTTCAATTCTTTGGGCGTAGCGTAACGGATAAAAATGGACGTTATTTTTTTAAAACGATCAAGCCGGCCGCTTATGGAGTTCGGGATGATTGGCAGCGCCCGCCTCATATTCATTTCAAGGTTTATAGGCGTGGGTTTGAAGACCTTACCACTCAGCTTTATTTTTCAGGTGATCCACTTAATATTAAGGATGGTATTTACAATAATATTCCTGAAAAAAATCGTAAAAATGTTACTGTTGATTTCAATTTGGCTATAGGATTGGACTCTAAATTGGTTAAGTATATTGGAGATCAGTTTGGACAGAAAAAAGGGATTGAGAATAGTTCTACCGTTGGGCTATTCGACATTGTGATTAATACTGTGGTCTAAATTATGTATTCGATATTCTCTAGATTTCTTAAAGGATTTGGTAAAGCTTTGATTTTAGCTATCGCCAGCCAGACTGTTCATGCTTTAGATCAATCTAGTTCACTTCCTCCGGTTAATATTAAGCTTCCTAGCGAACTAACAGCTGATGAAATTATTGAGCTGGCTCGGGAAGCTTCTAAGAGGAATGGGCAAGGGGAAGCTGTCTTCAAGTTTTACAGGAAAGCATCTTTTGATGAACTTGATACCAAGGGGAATATTATTGAGAAAAACAGTAAAACCTATCTTGCATTTACTGATGATCGTGATCAGCAATTACGCAAAGTAAATGGCCGTTCAGCTACACGCGAGGAGAGATATCGTGAATATAGAAAGCATCAGGAACGTCAGCGGCGTTACCTTAATAAACGAAAAAAAGGTGATGTTAAAAAGCGTAATGAAAGTCTCTTTACAAGAAATATAGATCTATTCGAGAATAAGTTTATTCCCATTCTAGAGGGTGTTGAGAAAGTTAATGATCGAGATGCTTTTGTTATTGGGCTTAAACCTAATAAAAAAAATAAATACAAAAGTCGAACTGTGAACCGTATTTTGGATCAACTGAAAACCAAGGTATGGATTGATAAAGAGGAGTTTCAGATTTCACAGATTAGAGCTAGATTGGCTAAACCTGTAAACTTTCTGGGAGGTATTGCAGGTTCTATTAAAACTATCAATATTGATGCCACTCAAAAACGGTTGGGTAAGGACAATTGGGTTGATGGAAAAGTGAATGCCAAATTTAATGCTCGTATCGCTTGGAAAACATATCAGTTCAAAATGGAGAGCCTTTCAACAGATTTTGAACGAACTGAGCGCATTCAGCCGGAGTCTTGACTTCTAGTCCGAGCAATTAAAAGAGATTATATTTCGTTAGTTTGAGTCTGCTTATTCGCTAAAATCGGGTGCATTGAAATGTTTTCTCAGGCGATAGAATTCTTTTTTCAAATCATCAAGTTTTTTTTCGTAAACAGGCTCAGAGTGAACGCTTTTAAGTTCATATGGATCTTTTTGAAGGTCGAATAGATTCCATTCATTGTTAGTTGGAAAGTACATCAGTTTGTGACGGGCTGTGCGGACTCCAAAGTGCTGAGGGACTGCGTGTTCACCTAATTCGTAGTAAGAGTAGTAAAGCGATTGACGCCAGCTTTTATCTTTGCCTTGAAAAAGATTAATAAGAGATCTCCCTTGTACTTCTTTTGGGATATTTATTTTTGCGATATCTAAGAAGGTTGGGGCATAATCGATATTTTGGATTAGTGCAACAGGCTTTGATCCGGGCTTGATAGTATCTGGCCACCTAATGATAAAAGGCATACGAAAGGATTCTTCAAACATCCACCTCTTATCATACCATCCGTGTTCACCAAGGAAGAAACCTTGATCAGAGGAGTAGATAACAATTGTGTTTTTTGTAAGATTGTTTTTGTCAATATATTCAAGCATACGGCCTACATTCTCGTCTACTGCTTTAACGGTGCTCAGGTAATTACGCATGTAGCGTTGGTATTTCCAACGAACTACATCTTGGTTTGTCATTTTACCTCTGGAAAAATTCCGGAGAAATTCTTGGTTTAGTGGGCTAAAATAGGAATTCCATTTCGTTTTTTGCATTGGATTCATTCGACTGTATTCTGGCGTTCCATAGCGGTCTGGTTTTGGGAGTTTTACCCCTCCTCGCTCATCTTTTCTTATTTTTACGTCGTAGGCCCAGTCGAAGTGTCTATCAATCTCCATTTCGTTTTTTGCTAATGTAGAACTTCGATTTTCATAATTATCGAATAAGGTTTTTGGCTCAGGAATTTCAACATTTTCATAAGCCCCTAAATGACGAAGAGCGGGTGCAAAGGTTCGATGCGGTGCCTTATGTTGGCACATGAGAAAAAAAGGTTTTTGATTAGCTTCCTTCTTACGTTTTTCAAGCCAAGCGATTGCTTTATCAGTTGTAATGTCTGTTGCATAGCCTTCGAAGCGCTTTCGTTTACCATCCATTTGAATAAACACAGGGTTGTAGTAACTTCCTTGACCAGGAAGTATTTCCCAATGATCAAAGCCTTGAGGGTTGGTGTTAAGGTGCCATTTGCCAATTACTGATGTGTGATATCCACTGGCTTGTAAAGCTTTGGCTACTGTCCATTGGTCAGGGTTGAATCGATTCCCATTTCGCATGAAGCCATTTATATGGCTATGTTTTCCAGTGAGAATTGTAGCCCGCGATGGTCCGCAGATAGAATTTGCACAAAACGAGTTTAGAAACAAAGCACCTTCATTTGCTAGGCGATCTATGTTTGGTGTGGGTGCCACTTTAGCTAATGGGCCACCATATGCTGAAATTGTTTTGATTGCATGGTCATCTGAGAAAAGAAACAAAATGTTTGGTCGTTCGGTTGCTTGTAATGTTATGCCGATTAAAAAAGCCAGATAAGTATATCCATATTTCATAAGTTTTATTTTATATATTAACTAATACTCAAATAAAAAAATTATATTGTCTAAGGTGATCGGTTTTCAATTTTTTAGTCCTAGTTGTGAAAGTTAGCCGAATGAAAGAGTTGTTCAAGAAAACAGCCTCGGTTGCAAACTCATTTAAGTCTGTAGACTTATTTATTTAGGTTGCTTAGTAATTGGGGATCTTTAAAAATTTAAGAATATGTTACGACCTAGAAAAAAGTATACTATCTATGATTTGCAAAAGCTCAAAGGGAAGCGTTGTCTGACGCATATTCATGTTAAGTCACCAGAAGAGGCGGCTGCAGCAGAAGAAGCTGGAGTAGATTTAATGAGTTGTAGTTTTGATTCGTTAGAGGCTCAAGCAAGATTTCCGCAAATAGTAGAGGCAGCTCCGGAAAGTTTTATATCTTGTGCTACCCCTCACGGTTTAGCTTCTAGTGATGAGGCAATTAGAATTGCTTTTAATGCTATGGAACTTGGAGCAAGTTCAGTTTACTGTTCTTGTAGTTTAAAGATAATAGAGAATATGGCTAATGAGAGAATTCCTGTGGTGGGGCATATTGGCTTGGTTCCTCGTCATGTGACGTGGACTAATTACCGTGCGATTGGTAAGACAAGTGATGAAGCTAGGTGTCTTTATAATCAAATGAAAAAGCTTGAAGATGCTGGGGCCTATGCTGCAGAGATTGAGGTTGTACCACACCAATTAGCAAGATTTCTTAGCGAGAAGACTAAAATGATTCTTATGTCTCTTGGCTCCGGTACAGGTTGTGACACGCAGTTCCTGTTTTCCTGCGACATACTTGGTGATTATGAGGAGAGACTGCCACGCCACGCAAAGGCTTATCGGGATTTTCAATCTGAAAGAAAGAGACTGCAAAA
>PAJC01000002.1 GCA_002705165.1 Planctomycetaceae bacterium
AATTTGGATCTGAATCAAGTCATGGACCTTATTGCCGAACTCAGGTTCCGTTAATGCACATCCTGTCGAGGGCGTGGGAATCATCTCTTCGGTAAATCCAAAATCACGAGCCAGTTGAATTAGACCTTTGCGACTCCGACCATGAAAATCATACAGCTTTTCACGATCAACCAATCCTTCTCGTTCAGGCTGTGTTGGCGACAGGAGTTTGGCTGACAAAGGACGCAAGAGCAAGTCTTCCAGCCCTGAATTCGTCGCAATGATATTGAGATCAGAACGTTTCTGGCTCATCGGACGTTGCCCCACCACTTCACCACTGATGATAAATTGAGCATCCACGGCTTCCATGAGTTTATAGGCGCGCTCAAACATGTAGATTCGACAGTCAACACAAGGATTAGCACCTTTCCCGTAACCGTACTGCGGGGCACGGACTAGATCGAGATAGTCATCCTCCTGACCAATGACCGTGATATTAGTGCCCAAGGCACGCGCAGCCTGCGCTGATGTATCCTGACAACATGTAAACATCGTCTTGAAATTCAAGGCTTCAACTTCAATTCCCTGCGCCTGCATAATACGAATCGCAAGCATGCTGTCCAAGCCTCCGGAAAGTAGTGCCACGCAACGTGTCATATAAATCTCTCTATCGTTTTCTATTCATTCCCAGGCTGAAACAGCGGGGATTCGTCTATTCCATATCTATGCTATGGTTTGAAAGGTCATCAAGCACCAACATTGATTCTTCTTCAATTTCCCCTAACGCTTTTAACGCATTCAGGGCCGCTTGCTGTTCTGCGTCTTTTTTGCTATTGCCCCAGCCGGATTCGAAGTTGTTATCGCCCACAACAGCACACACGTGGAATTCCTTTTCGTGGTCCGGCCCACGTTCACCGACCAACTTATAGACCGGGGTCAATTTAAATTCCCGCTGAGCCACCTGCTGAAACAGTGACTTATAGTTGATTGGAAGGCCCTCGGAAACCATGGCTACCATCTCGTCTTTCAGGCAACCTAACACAAATGACTGCGCAACGTCATAACCGCCATCCAGATAAAGGGCTGCAACTAATGATTCAAAGGCATTCGACAAAATCGATCGCGGAATCGTCTCCCTCGATCCGATTCCTTTACCAACAATCACCAGATCCTGGAACTTCAATCGTTCAGCAACATCAGCACAGACCTTCCGGCTCACAATGACCGACTTAATTCGAGTCAGTTCTCCTTCAAGATATCGAGGGTATTCACAAAACAACCACTCACTGATGACCTGACCTAAAATGGCATCACCCAAGAACTCCAGACGTTCATTGGAGGCCAGGCGGTAACTCGCCCCAGAGGTATGCGTCAAGGCAACTTTCAGAAGTTTAGCGTCCCTGAATCGATAGCCTAGCGTCTTCTCGCAGGAAGCCAGCTTAACCAAATCCTGTTCAGATACTTGGATACCGTCAACGTCCGCGGATTCGATGGATTTGTGTCCGCTGAACCAGCCTCGAAACTGGTCCCAAAACGTTTTTTTTGGTTTCATGATGCTTCTCCTGAAAATTCCACACGCATGCAGTATCTACAATGCAATACAGATCAGCCGGCAACGTCCACTGCCAACTCTTCACTCAGAAGAATTACTCAAAACGAACCACGAAAGAAAAACGTGAATAATAGTGGGCCGTTTAGAACAATTCTCTTTCCATTTAGAATCACCTCGCCCGTCGTTTGGTCAAGACTGTTCTATCGCCAGATGTAAAGTTTGACCGATGGGTAACGCTAAATCCCTCACAATCGCTACAAACGCGCGGCTCTATAACGGGCTACTGATGTGGAAACCAAAAGCGGGAACTACGTGTGTTGACGAATCGGCACTATAATAGCAGAATCAACCGAGACGATTCCTGTTTTTCCGACATCTCTATAGAGTAATCCTCCCTTTTCATTTTTTTAGCTTCAGGAAAGGAATGCGACATGATCAACACGCTTTACTTACCTGAACTGAGAGAAATGCTTTCCGAGAATCGAACGGAAGAGATGACCGAATTCTGCATCGCAGTGCACCCGGGTGTGACCGCGGATTTCATGGAGGGTCTCAGCGGCTCTGAAGCATGGACAATTTTAAAGCATGCGGAACCATTTCGGCGTTGTGAAATTTTCGGCTTTTTCAGCGAAGAAAAGCAACTTGAGATTCTCGCAGGAGAGGATCGTCAAGAGGTCGCCCAACTCATTGAGGTGATGTCACCGGACGATCGCGTCGACATACTCGACGAAATGGACCAAAGCGTCGTCGACGAATTACTTTCGCTCCTGTCGCATGAAGAACGTCGTAACGTATTACGCTTGCGAGAATATCCGGATTCCAGTGCCGGATCGGTAATGACAACCGATGTCGCCAAATTAGAGGAACACTTAACTGTCTCACAGGCTCTGGCAGAACTAGGCCATCAGGCTGAAGAGCTCGAAACGATCTACTACCTTTATGTTGTCGATGACAAAGACCATTTACGTGGAGTTGTCTCGGCAAAGCAATTAGTGCGTTCTATCGTCCAGCCAGACAAGACGTTGGAAGAATTAATGGAAGAAGATGTCGTCAAGGTAGATGCCTTTGACGACCAGGAGTCGGTTGCTCAGACGGTTGCTCGTTATGACCTAATTGCTATTCCAGTCGTTGACCGCCAAAATCGAATGCTCGGAATTATCACCCACGATGACGTCATCGACGTCGTGATGGAAGAGGCTCAGGAAGACGTCCAGCGCATTGGTGCAGTGAATCCTCTTGAGGAAACGTACCTCAAAACTCCACTACTCACTCTGAGCTGGAAACGTGGTATGTGGCTCATTATTCTATTCTTCGCAGCCCTGCTAACCGCCTTTGCCTTAGAACATTATGAATCACGAATCGAAAAACATGTTTGGTTAGTAATGTTTATTCCACTCGTTATCTCTGCAGGAGGCAACTCCGGTGGCCAATCGTCCACACTCATCATTTCGTCCATGGCCCGTAATGAAATTAAACTCAGTGACTGGCTCAAAGTAATTCGTCGCGAGATCGCTATGGGACTGATCCTCGGTACTTTATTAGGCTTACTTGGATGGGGGGCCGGGCTTTTCCTTGCTCCCAAACCCCTTTATGCACTGATTATCCCAATCACTATTCTGTGCGTAGTCATCTGCGGAACACTATCAGGTTCTTTACTACCACTATTCTTTCGTCGATTGGGTTTAGATCCGGCACTGATGAGCAACCCGTTTGTTGCAGGTATCGTCGACATTCTGGGGATCATTATTTACATGAGCGTAGCCGGAGCGTTTTACACCACGTACCCGCTTGCAGAGGCCGTAACCAACTAGACGAACTAGTCTATTTGAAGCAAAGCGTCATAATATCGAAGAATTTGTGCTTTGTGCAATTCAATGCCGAATGTAGAGTCAACACGTTGACGCGCATGCACCGCTCTCTTTTTTGCAAGCGGTTGATTTTCAATAATATCTCGTAATCCGTCAGCCATTACCTCCGCATTGCCCGACGGTACGAGGACGGCTCCTTGCTCACCAAAGATTTCCCGTGTTCCACCTACATCTGTAGCAACTACCGGTGTAGAACTTGCTGCTGCCTCCAGCAAAACACGCCCTAATGGTTCCTGGTAAGCTGGATGAGCGAGTAGGTTAATGTTCAACAGAAACTCAGATATCGGACTCCAGTATCCCACCAAGTGCAGTCTGCCTTTCAACATTCCATTCTGTGACCTACCACGTAAGCGTTGTTCAAATTCGATACTTTCCTGCTTTTCTGAATGCCGTAGTCCAGCAAGAACGACATGCACATTTAGACGATCCAGAAATCCAGCGCCTAACAATTCCACTGCATCGAGTAGTACTTCCCAGCCTTTACGCAGACCTAACTGACCAACCCCTCCAATCACGACACTCTTCTCTGCAAGCTTTAGATCCTGACGCAAACAAGAGCTTGTGGGGGCCGTTCCTGCTAAAAACAGACTCGCATCAATACCATTGTAAACGGTCGCGATTTTGTTCTCTGAAAGCCCTTGCTGCAGATAGCAATCGCGGGTGGCATCAGATACAGCAAGACACATATCGAGTTGCGTGAGATCCAACAGTACCTTGCCACTGACTTTTAAAATATCACGGATATGGCCAATTGTAGGTTTTGTTATCGATTCTGTTATTCGTCCCAAAACACGACTCATCGAAAGGCTATTAGCATGAACGATGTCTACATCGATCCTGTTTATCAACGTACACAATTCAGCTGAAACAGCCTCCGCAGATTTACGATTTCCATCTTCCGCAAACACGCGGAAATCATGTTGTGCGTAACCCAACGACTGTAGTCGTTGGGTTAATGGCCCGTCTGGAGGGCAAAGGAAGACAGGCTCGATCACCGACGGTGTTGATTGCAGAAAAGATAGAAGCGAATTCTCTCCACCATTAATAGAGGAAAACTCACAGAGGTATGCCACTCTTTTCATGGCATTCAATTAGAGAAGTCCGTAGGCGGTAAGCGTACCACGTAGTGACTCCAATTGTAACTCATTCAACGGAGTCATTGGCAAACGCAGTTCACCGGTATCCATTCCGAGCAGAGACATCGCAGCCTTGACCGGAATAGGATTGGTCGCCAGACCAAGCATGTCGCGACAAAGCGGAAACAATTTCATATGCCATTCTAGAGCCTGGGCTATATCGCCGGTGGCATATGCATTCACCATCGCGATCATATCTTTAGGGACGACATTTCCAACAACACTAATAACTCCGGATCCTCCAATCGCCATGAGTGGTAATGTCAGGCTATCGTCGCCACTCAGTAAAGTCAGATTGGACCCACAGATAATTTGGGAAGCCTGATCCAAAGAACCGGTAGCCTCCTTCACCATGGTGATATTTTCTAATTCACCCAGTCGGCAAATAGTATCCGGCTCAATATTCTTGGCCGATCGTCCTGGTATGTTGTAAACACAAATCGGTAGATCTACCTGTTCGGCTACCAATTTATAGTGTTCATAGAAACCTTCTTGCATTGGTTTGTTGTAATAAGGAGCAACCATCAGGGCGGCATCTGCTCCTTCTTTGGCGGCCCACGCTGTTAAGCGAAGAGCTTCGGCAGTGCTATTGGATCCAGTACCAGCCATCACTTTAATGCGTCCGGCAGCAGTTTGCACAACTTCAGCAATTACACGCTCATGTTCATCATGAGATAAAGTGGGGGATTCACCAGTTGTACCAACGGGACAAAGGCAAGTCGTTCCAACTTCGATATGGAATTCAACCTGCCGTTTCAATGCGTCATAATCCACTTCTCCATTTACAATCGGAGTAGTAATTGCGACAGAGAGTCCTGCGAATTCAGCGCCTTTGCGTACCATTTTGCTATACCGTAGTTCTTGGGGGGCAGAAGAATCTAGAAAACTCTATCATAAGCCAGAACTACCGCTTATAGAAGGCAGCCCAATATGAAAGAAAGTCGAATCAAGCGAGTTTTATGGTTACTCGAATTCGTAACGATCAGCCACAAAGGCGTCAAAAATATCGGCGTCAATTTTAGCACTACTACTATTGCCGGATTGCCAGAATTCACGGGCCTGTTTTTGGTAACGATCACCCTTTAGCGTTACTAAATAGGCGGATTTCATAAAAGGTGTCATTACAGGGTCGTTGAAATTCGTTTGGGCGATTCCCATCGCCACTCCAACAGATAAGCGATTGCGAGGATATGACCGCGTTACTCCGGCTGCTTTAATCGTCAGTTCCGTCGCCGAGACTTCCACCACAACTGCTTTGGTACTAGTACCTACATTAATTTCAGAACCCGATTGGTAGCTATCCATCGCTTGATTTGACAGGCGATTGAACTGAGTTACGAGTTCAAGCATCATCTTCAGGCGTCTCGTCGCACCTGACGCGTCCTTCGTACGCGCGAGAGGAGTGGCGATTGCTAATTGTTCAGTCACGATATCCAGATTTCGTTCCGCCAACGCAACACGAGCTGTCGACAAGGATTCTTTCAGCTTTACTTTCTCCGTGGCTGTCAATGGTTCCACCGCAGGCTGCTCGGGAACCGGCTTTGCTACAGGAGTAACTGGCTTCTGTGGAGGATTTTCTTCAGGCTTCGGTTTGACAGGTTTACCAAACATCGGGGGCAGTGGCTTAAGCGGGTTTTTACCCGTATCCGGATCTCTCGGCAACGGCTCGGATATTTCCGGTTTTTTGCCTTCAGGATCGGTATCTTCTCCGGAACTCTTGCCCGACTGGAGCTGTATTATATTTGCAGGCTTTTGCACTCCCTTTTTTTCGCCCGTTTTGTCAACGTTTGCAACCTCCCTGTTGCCCCCATTCAATACGAGGATCGCAATCCCCCCTCCTACCAAGGCAAACAAGCTAACGACTAAAAACGGTACCGGAAAACGATTCTGCTTAGACCGTCTCCTTGAACGCCGTCGGCTATTTTTTGAGCGATGGCCGTTGTCTAGCGATAATCCCGAATCCTGATTTACCGGCACTCCTCCAGAATCCACGGCAGGCTCGACTGACTGAGCCGTGCCCACAGACATTGGTACTTCGACAGCCACTGGAATCTGAGGACTCGTAAACCCGGGAGTTGTCGCCGAAGTCGCAATCGACTCCGCCTGGGGAATTGGAGTTGTATTGACGGCTCTCAGATGTGAAGGTACTAACTGGTCGGCTAAAGACTGTGCTTGCTCGGAACGCTCCTCCGGTACTTCTGCAATCTCACGATCTACCGAAGTAACCGCATCCACTGGTCCATCCAGGATTACCAACTCTAACTCTTCAGGCTGTGCTCCCGCTGCCAGTTGCTGATCATAGGCACGACGCAGCTCAAAATCAATCAACGTCGCCTTGGCATCCGAAATTTCATCGAGAATAGCCAACCAGATGCGCGCATTGGCACCGGGCTTAAACCCCCGAACCTTTGCTAACGACTCTTCGCATCCGCGCGCAATCGTTGCTTCATCTCGCTCATCCTGTGCCAAGCCCAACAACTGATAATAGTTCGGTTTTTTTGGCGCCGTGTCCAAGCCGAGAAAGAGATTATATGGATTTATCTGTTCACTCATCGACATTCTGTTCCTTAAACCGAGCTCGTGTCTGCACCGTTCTTTTTCCACTGCTTCACGAGATCTCGATTATCCGCAAATGGTTCCCTCTACCATTCACAAGAATCCTATACTTAAACGTATCATACGATCATCTGTACTCACCAAATCACTTTTATGTTTTTTACAGAAACAGGGAACTCACAACCATTAAATCCCGTCAAAGTATTAAACTCAATTAAATGAATCAAGAGCATTGAATGCCCTTTCCCATAGGTTTTGGAATACTAACATGCAACGTTTTCTCGCAATAAGCCTCAGTTTGACTGCCGTTCTCGTAATAGCAGCTACTTCTTACTACAGTTTCGCCGGACAACAAAACCCGTTTTCTCCAAAGATTACTCAGGTGCTTCAACCGGCCATCGGAACGCAAACTGTTGTCGCCGATAGTTCGGATAGCATTGCTGCCGAGGAGCGTAATAAAGCCCGAAAACTGTACGAAGAAGGGAATTACAAGGAAGCCTACGAGTCTTACGTAAAAATCGCTACCAACCCCAAAGCTGGTGGCCAGCCATTGGTTAGTGACCTATCCTTCCTTCAACAATGTATTCAACGCATGAGATATTACTCTCAGTGGGAAGATCTCATTGAAAAAGTCATTGTCGCTCAGGGTAATGACTGGCGAGTGCTGCAAGCAGTTGCCGGACAATACCAGTCTGCTCCTAAATATGGGATCCTCATTGACAACCAGTTCCAGCGAGCACCCCAGCGGATGAGTGGTGCTGCCCGCAACAGTCAGGAACGTGACCGCATTCGTAGTTTACAATTGCTCACCCAAGCAATGCCTTTGGCATTACAGGATTCCAACAAAAATGATGTCTCCAAATTCCTTGTGCAGTTCGCTCAGGCCTGGCAGAATTATCAAGGCGCCTGGCGGATGCAGGCTCTGACGAATCTTGATGAATTGCCTGACTACGGGAATGGTTACGGTTCGGGTAATGGGGGCCGGGGGGCGCCTGTCGACAAACAAAACAACCCTGTTTTCCACTACTTACCCAAAAGCTGGAATGCTGCCAAATCGGATGGCGAACGCTACCGCTGGGCTCTCACTCAGGCAGGTCTAGTCCATCCACCTCAGAGGGTGTACACACAATACCTATGGGCTCAGTTCCTTCAGAGCCAATTTGGCGTGCAAACGATGCAGCAATTTGGTGCAGGATTTGTAGGACGGCAGGTTCAGGATAATGAAGAAAACCCAAACACGGGTCGATATGCTCTCACCTCGCTCAGCGAGACTGAAACAATGGCTCAACTTGCCACCGGGATCAAGCGATTCGAACTTCCAGACGAATTCAATTTCGTACGAATTCTTAAGGACATCGCTGCCGCAGAAGATGATACACAATCGGCCTATGTCCTGCAGGCCAGCACAACGTTAGCGCGAGTCTTCCAAAACCGCCGCCAATATCCTAAAGCTGCTGAAGTACTAAGTAACTGCATCAAGCGACATCCTCAGAAGGCAAAGAACTCAGGACTTCCACGTATGCTCAAAGCGATTGTTGGAAATTGGGGAGCCTTCGATCCAATTTCCGGACAAACAACCAATGAACAAAATATATTTACATACAAGTTTCGCAATGCCCAAAAAGTCACCTTCACCGCTTACAAAATTGATGTACCTAAGTTACTGGCCGATGTTCAGACGCACATCGAGATGAATCAGGTCCCCGATGATCGAGGTAGAGCCATACGATACGCAGTTAATAACCTTACCCAGCTGATCTACAGTCAGAATGCTGCACGTTATATCAACGAACAAGTAAACGAATGGTCACTGGACCTGAAGCCTCGAAAATCGCATTACGACAAACGTATCACCGTCGAAGTCCCTATCAAAGAAACGGGCGCCTATAAAATCACAGCCACTGTAGATAACGGCAACACCAGTTCAATTGTTTATTGGCTAAACAACACCTCCATGTTGAAAATGGCAACCGACGACGGTCAGATGTTCTACTTGGCGGATTCTGTCACTGGTAAGCCACTCCCCAATACTAAACTTGAATTCTTTGGCTTCCGTCAAACCCGTGGCATGTTAGACGGAAAAAATGTAAACCTCGTAAAAAGATTCGTGGAAACAGCAGACGAGAATGGCATCGTCAATGTCAGCAAAAACTTAGCACCCACTAATTACCAGTGGATTACGACTGCCCGAGACGGAAGCGGTCGCTTTGCATACCTCGGGTTTCATGGAATTTGGTACGGACAAATCCATGATCAGGAATACAAGCAAAGTAAGGTGTTTATCGTCACCGACCGACCAGTTTATCGTCCTAACCAAACGGTGAAATCTAAATTCTGGCTTCGTAACGCCCAATATGACAAGGACGATACAAGTCAATTTGCGAACATCTCAGCCTCTTTGGAACTTCATAACCCCCGAGGTGAAAAAATACTCACCAAGAATGTAAAAACAGACGAATACGGCGGTTTTGAGTTTGACTGGCAAGCACCAGAGGATGCCATGCTGGGTGTCTACCGATTCCACGTACGCGGAATCGGGCCGAACCAAATTTCCGGTGGCAACACTTTCCGAGTCGAAGAGTACAAGAAACCAGAGTATGAAGTCACCG
>PAJC01000003.1 GCA_002705165.1 Planctomycetaceae bacterium
ACGAGGCCGGCAAGTGCACCATTCAGAGCCATCGTAACATCTGGTTTCTTGAACATAATCCAAGCAGTAACCATCGCAATGATTGCTCCAGCGGCTGCAGACAGCGAAGTTGTCACAGCGATATAGGCAACGGCTGCTGCATCTTCATTACTTCCGTACGCAAGCTGACTTCCTGGATTAAACCCATACCAGCCAACCCATAATATGAACACACCCAGGGCGGCAAAGATTACGTTGTGACCCGGAATCGGGCGTGAGTCACCAGTCTCTGAAAATCGTCCTAAACGAGGTCCAAGAGCAATGGCACCAGCCAAACCTGCAAAACCACCAACCGCATGAACGATGACCGAACCAGCGAAGTCATGAAACATGTTGCCATCGACGCCAAAATAACCACCACCCCATCTCCACATACCCGAAATGGGATAAATAAGCCCCGTCAGCACAGCCGAATAAATCAGGTAGGCACTGAATTTCATCCGACCGGCAACAGCGCCTGAAACGATCGTAGCCGCTGTCGCAGCAAACGCAGCCTGAAACAAAAAGTCCGCAGCGCCGTGATATGAACCAGTGGCGTCTGCCGCGTTTTCGAGGGACATTGCACCACCATAACCAAACCATCCCCCAGCTGCTTCATCACCCGGATACATCAATCCATAGCCGATGAAAAAGAATAGGATAATACCGACCGATAGGTCCATCACATTCTTGAAGAGAATATTAATTGTGTTTTTGGCCGAGTTGAGTCCTACCTCCAACATCGCGAACCCTGCTTGCATGAACAGCACGAGGACGCCACAAATGAACATCACTATCGTATTGATCGCATAGTATTCATCCGGACCTTCTTCACCGGGCGATCCTTCAGCCGCTATTTCAGCGTCTTTCGTATTTACTTCCTCAACCGATTCTTCCTCAACAACAACTGCAGGCTCTTCTTCCTGAAAGGCCTGCGCCGTTGGTACGAACACGCTCGTACCAATCATCAATGCTAGCAAACTCAACATTTTGCTAAGCCAACTCTGATTTAATCTCAGAGACAACATGATATTAACTCCCGATTCCAAATGGATTTTTGTTTCTGTTAGTCTTCCAACGAATTGAATGACTTGAAGTGAGCCGGTTTTAGGTATTTGGCTCCGTCGAGCCGCCTTCCATGGATACCTAAAGCCAATCTGCACAAGAACAATGCAAATAAGGCTCTATAGATAAGTAATGCAAGAACCGTGCCAAAAGTGGCTCTCAAAGAAGGAGCAAAAATCACCGGAACGTCAGGAAACACTAAATACAAGGAATTCAAAGACGGTTTATCACCGCACAAAACTTAGGATTAATTTATTGTCAATAACAAGAAGTTAACTGACTGTTCAAGAAGTAGGCAGCGTGCGCATATTGCATGCACTGATTCTAAGCCGGTATCAAACGCGCCTTTGGATATCAGAAGAGCTTAGAATTCAACAATCGCATCGATTCCAAATGCTGTTTCTGAATAATCTGTTGCAGGAATCCAGTCCGATCGGATCTCTGGTCTTAATAAAAACAGGCCTTTGCCTGGTCGCCAGTTGGCCCCAACAGTAAAAGAGTTCTTTGAAGTCGAATTGTCTCGCCACCATTCAAATCGGGTACCAAGACTCAAACAATCATCGATCCTGTAAATCAGATAATTATTAAGTCCTATATCATCGCCCGGATCTGAAACACTACTGGTATTTACATAATCACTTTGTAACACGTATGTCAGATTTTCAGTCAAAGCTAAATCGAGCACGATACTGTGCGAATACCCTTCTCCACGCCAGCCGAGGTTTCCAAAGGTGCTCATGTAGGTCATAGCAATATCTTCAGTAAGGTTCTTGGCAACACCGACGATTCCATTATTTCCATCTTCAGACTGTGCAAAACCAGAATCCCAACCTAAGGACCAACCCAGATAAACGGTGGCCGCGTTCTCGGTTGTAAATTCGGTCAGGATACCCGTATGAGTAAACGGTTCACTATTGAACATCGTTTGTGCATGGCTGTAGAAGAAGTTATTAGGAGCCGTCACTGTTTCGTAACCTACCGGGGTGAAAAAATGCCCTAACTTATAATTAAACTTACCTACCGTGCCGTGTAGATACAGCTGTGGCATGGCCCAGCCATTCTTTCCATCTTCCCAGTTATTTTGAAAGTCCCAGGTACCTGGTGGGTTACCAAATGCCTGCGTCTCAGGCCCATCCACTCCATAAACCACATCAGCCCGATATCCGATCACTGGCTTCTGTCCATTCTCACCAACTGGAGCACTTTCGATCGTCATCCACAACTGATGCAAATTGACGCCATGCGCATGATTGTTAAAAAGACCATTGTTTTGATCGTGAAAACCGACTGAAGTCCAACCACTAAATTTTGGTTGAAGATTCCAGGAACTGCTTTCTCGGTTGCGCAATCTGTAGAGTAATCCGAATCGTTCTCCAAGAATCTCACGTTCACCTACAACCGTCGGTTTGCCTTCTTCCGCGTGATCCTCTAACTCATCTAAGTTCACCGACACACTATGTAACCATGAAGGCTGAACGAGTGCAGCGGTATCCCCCAGTTCTTTGGCAACAGCATGCGGCGGAAAAGCACCAAACAAGGTGCTTACTGAAAAACAAAGTGACAATATGAGTTTTTGGTACATCGGAGAAAACATCCAAGCAGAAATCTTTTGATACTCGTCATACGGAATCGTCCGCAAACTTCATTTCATCCAGCTTTTCTCAGCTTATTTATACGCTCTCCGTAGTTTTCCTTCGATGAACGACTCTGACCGGCAAGGCTTCAATCTAAGACCCGAACTGAAGCATCCAAATTTAAACACAAAAAACCACCGGTCCGTAAGAACCGATGGTTTCATAGTTGTGAGATTATCTTTGTAGCTTAGTAGCTTAAGATAGCATCGACACCGAAAATAGTTTCTGTGTCTACACTGGTGTCATCCCAGTCAATTCGAATTTCTGGACGAATGACAAGATCAAAACTGGACTGTGGTCGCCAGTTAATACCAGTTGTCACAGAATACTCACTATCCAGTCCTGGAGTAGAACCGTTTCTCCACCATTCCAGACGAGCACCGACAGCAACATCATCAGAAACAGTGTAGAACACATATTGGTTCACGCCAATATTGTAACGTTCATTGGTATCGATGTAATCAGTCTGGAATACGTATGACATACGTTCACCCAGAGTAATATCCATCACGATACTGTGAGTATATCCATTCTCTGTCTCAGAAATGTCACCGAAAGTCGTGACGTAATTCAAACCGATGTTATCGCCTAAAGATTTACCCAGAGCGATAATACCGTTTGAACCGTTGGAATCAAAACCTGTATCCCAACCAGCAGACCAACCGACAGTCAGATCCAAACCAGTTTCAGTCGTTTTACTAGCGAGAATACCAGTATGAGTAAATGGCTCACTATTGTTCATCGTTTTAGCATGGCTGTAGAAGAAGTTACCATTCGCTTGAACAACTTCGTAACCGACTAAAGTATAGAACTTACCAAGCGTAATGTCCCAATCACCTAGGTGACCGGTCAAGTACAACTGTGGCATTGCCCAGTCATCCGCTTCAGTATCCCAATCGCCGGCAGCACCCGCATTTGGGTTACCAAAAGCATTGGTGTTTTCCGCATGACGACCGTAAGTAAGGTCAAAGTGGTATCCTAGACCAAATCCTTCAGCGTCAGAATCGGATGCTTTATCGAAAGCAAACCAAAGCTGTTCTACGCCAACAGACTTAGCATTAGCGGCAGAGTTGAACAGACCGTCGGAACCGTCATGGTAACCAACTTGAGTCCAACCAGAAATTTCAAGGCCTTCGCCATCACGCTTGAAGAGACTCCAAGTACCATCATCCGATGGTGAATCGGCAGCATCCTGCAAAGTGTAAGCGATTGGCTCTAGTACGGGCTGCTGCAATTCGTCGGCTGAAACGCCGCCTGTCATAACAGCGAATGCAAAAGCGCCCAGTAGTGCATACTTACTGAGTTTCATTTCCCAATATCCTCCATAAAACTTTTATCTAGGAAACACTTGGCCCGCCTCACTTGCTCAAAGAACAAATCAAAGCCTTAAATTTCCCACAACTAATACCTGGTATTCATCCATAAATACAAACAGGCAAAATGTACTTTTTGCTACACAACCATCTTTTCGGAGCTTTACAGAAGATTAATTAAGTGCAATTCAATAACTTTGTGAGTGAAATGACAATTATTCCGTTTGGGGCGATAAGCTTTGCGGATTAGCTCAACCAAGACAACCAACCCGTGTAAATCTGGTTAAACCTGGTAAACTTTGCGGGCTAATTTACATACTTCATCAATCAACACTTAGATTACGCAATGCATATTTTGAGGTGCTCAATTGAGTAAACTCCCTACCTTTGCCCGACGGTTGATAGTGATATACTGAGAATCAACCGACTATTTTGAAATCGTTTACTCATCAGCCACTTTAGAACGAGAAAAACTCAGATGGCATTCTTCAAGAAATCGAAGAAGGAAGAGCAGCAGCCAAAAGACGCTGCCAAAGATGCGAGTTCCAGTGGGGACGAAGCTTCGATTGATGCTGTTGCAGCCAACACTCCAGCTAATCATTCCACCGCCGGTTCTCTGTGGAGTCGAGTTCGCCAGGGGCTCAAGAAAACCCGAGATGTCTTACACACGGACATACGGGATATTTTCAAATCCGAAGGGCAGCTTGTCGACGACGAATTCCTCGGCCGACTCTTCGCCATACTAGTCAAAACAGATATGGGGGCGAAACCGGCCGCTGCAATCCGCGACAATATCGAGGAAAATTTTTCCGGACGAGTCATCCAGTTTGAGCAGGCGCTCGATGAAATCCGCAACCACCTAAAAACGATACTTGCTCAACCTATCCAGCCAGTTCGCTATGCCGAATCCGGCCCCACTGTCATACTCGTTGTCGGCGTGAATGGGTCCGGCAAGACGACTTCGATTGCCAAACTCACCCACTACTTCCAGAATCAGGGCAAGAAGGTCGTCCTTGGGGCGGCGGATACTTTCCGCGCTGCTGCCGTTGAACAACTCATCATCTGGGCCGATCGACTTGGTGCAGAAATTGTAACTGGGGAGGCTAACACCGACCCTGCCAGCGTCGCTCACCGCACCGTCGCAACCGCCATTGAACAGGATGCTGATGTTTGTATCGTCGATACCGCAGGTCGTTTACAGACTCAAACGAACCTGATGAAACAGCTCGAGAAAATATTCCGCGTAATGAACAAGCAGATACCAGCTGCTCCTCATGAAGTCTTCCTCGTCCTCGATGCGACGGCCGGACAAAACGGGGTTAGTCAGGCTAAAGGATTCTCCGAAGCAGCCAACTGTACCGGAATCATCCTTAGTAAACTTGATGGAACAGCGAAGGGTGGCGTGATCCTACCCATTCGACAAGAATTCGAGATCCCTGTTCTTTTTGTGGGTCAGGGTGAACAGGCCGAAGACTTGGCTCAATTCGACGCTGATGCCTTTGTCAGTGGATTAATCGAGCAGGAAGTGATCAGCTAATCATCACTGCTATCATCACTGCTATCAACACTACTATCACCACCAAAGATGCGGTCCAACACACCGTTTACAAACCGTGGTGAATCGCCTGTACCAAAACGTTTTGCCAGTTCCACCGCTTCGTGAATAACAACCGGTCCCGGCGTATCTGTCTGGGTTAATTCATACACCCCCAGACGCAAAATATTCCTATCGGTTGGTGCCATTCGGGACAACGTCCAATTTTCGGAGCTCTCTTCCAGAATAGAGTCCACAAGAGATCTAGATTGCCGCAGTTCACCAATCATCTCTTTGGTAAATTCTGCTAATCCGTCAGATACCCCCTGCAGCCGTTTGACTATGAATTGATCTGCCAGGCTGGGATCACCATCCGGATTCAAATCATCTTCAAAAAGAACCTGAACAACGATTTCCCGAGCCAAACTACGACCACTCAATGGCTCGTTATCTTCATCATGCTCAAACATGCTTGTCTTCCTTTTTCGCCAGCGCGAAAGATTAATGAGTGTATTACCCGTTGTTTGCGTCGGCAACCTGCCGCATGACACTTAACGTTTCCAACACAGCTTTGGCCGCTTCTTCGCCCTTATTTCCAACCGTACCACCAGCACGGTTCATAGCCTGTTCCATCGATTGACACGTCAACAACCCAAAGCCTATCGGAAGTTCATACTCCAAGCTCAGATTCCCCAAGCTGTTGGCGACTTGTGTATTGATATATAAGTCATGAGTCGTCTCCCCCTTGATAACAGCTCCCAGGCAAATGACGCCTGCATATTGCCGTGAAGCGACAAACTCTTTAGCAACAATTGGCAATTCCCAGGCGCCTGGCACCCAGGCTACAACTATATCGTCTTCATTGATTCCAGCATCTACCAATGTTGCCATGGCACCGTCGTGTAATCGCCGGGTAATATTCTCATTATAGCGCGAAACAACAATGGCATATTTACCATCAACATTGTCTGTTTTACTTTCAAAAGTCTGTGGCATCCCACCACTCCTTCACTTAGCTGAATCTCTCGTTATGATTGCTTTGACTCAGATTCTTCCGGGTTAATACTCATCAGGAATTCTGCATTGGAATTCGAGGTTGCGACTTTCCTTACCAACAATTCCATCGCTTCTGCGGAATCCAGGTCAGCCAGAGCGCGTCTGGTAAGCGAAATTCGACGATGCTCTTCAGGGTCAAGCAATATTTCTTCACGTCTCGTTCCACTAGCATTAATATCGATCGTCGGAAAAATTCGTTTCTCCATAATCTTTCGGCTCAGCACAATCTCCAAATTCCCTGTCCCTTTGAACTCCTCAAAGATTACGTCATCCATACGACTACCGGTATCGACTAATGCCGTTGCCAGAATCGTTAAAGAACCTCCTTCTTCAACACTGCGAGCGGACCCAAAGAATCGCTTGGGGTACTGTAGTGCATTAGCATCGATCCCACCGGTGAGCACTTTCCCGGACGCCGGACATTCTGAATTCCAGGCTCTTGCCAGACGGGTAATCGAATCGAGAAAGATAATTACATCTCGACCACATTCGACCATCCGTTTAGCCTTTTCAATCACCATTTCAGAAACCTGAACGTGTCGGGATGCGGGCTCATCAAATGTCGAACTGATGACTTCACAGTTCTCACCACGGACTTCACGTTCCATGTCGGTGACTTCCTCTGGGCGTTCATCAATCAACAACATGATAACGTAAGCGTCAGGAAAATTTGTTAATACAGCACGCGCCATTTGTTGCAGCAAAACAGTCTTACCTGTTCGCGGCGGACTAACGATCAACCCTCGCTGTCCAAAACCAATCGGTGTCACCATATCGACCACTCTGGTCGAATGTTCCCGGGGATCATGTTCGAGCATCATTCGCTTGGAAGGATGAAGAGGGGTTAAATCATCGAAGTGCACACGATTGACATTGTCCGAAGGATCCTGATTATTAACCGACTCAACTCGCAACAATGCGAAGTACCGTTCGTTCTCTTTAGGGGGGCGAATCTGACCGGCAACCGTCACGCCTGTTTGCAAGTTAAAACGTCGGATCTGACTCGGAGACACGTAGATATCATCGGGACAAGACAAATAGTGATAGTCCGGACTTCGCAAAAACCCAAATCCATCGGGAAGGATTTCGAGCGTACCAACTCCAAACATTAAGCCGCTGGTCTTGACTAATCGCTTGAGAATCAAAAAGATCAATTCCTGACGCTTTAAGCCTGTGGCATCCTCAATGCCTGCTTTTTCTGCTTCGACCAGCAACTCAGACATGCTCATTCTCTGGAGTTGTCCTAAATCGGTTTGTGCCTCGGGTGAATGGACGATCTGCTCACTTAGCTTTTCACCCCGCTGAAGCTCCCGAGTTATTTTCTCGGCTAAAGACAAGGGTTCATGGGTACTCTGGCGATTAATATATTCGCCATCGGTATCTTTAAAGTCGCGTTCAGCGGACGATTCGTTACGCACAGACTTTTTCTCTCGAATCAAAGCACGATTCAACGGACCTCGGCGATCGCCACGGTTTCCGGACAAAGAAGAGGGCTGCTCCGGTGATGGGCGACTAGTATCGGATTGCGAATCACTCATCCTTACACCTTCTCTCTGCCAAACGAAGCGAATGTGGACAATGCCTGCCACACATTTCCAATCATTTCGGCCGTACGCAGTGAATCACCATTATTGTCAATAATAAAGTCTGCTCGGCTTCGCTTTCGGGCAAGATTCCACTGGGCAGCTTCACGAGAATGAAGTTCATCTTCCTCCCAACCTCGCTGTTGGCAACGCTTCAACCTTACTTCATCCGAAGCATCCACAAAAATAATCTGATGACAGAGCGATTGCCAACCTGTCTCCAACAATAATGCAGCGTCCACAATGACAACGTTGGAGGCAGACTCGGCAATAAACGCTTCTAATTCCTTTTCAATCAACGGATGGGTTACCGCCTGCAGAAATTCTCTGTCTCTTTCAGCCTGAATGGTTTGAGCAAATACCAAAGCTGCTACTTTAGAACGATCAATTTCCGATGAATCATCTAAGACATCATTGCCCCATTGTTCTACTAAACATGCCTTCACATCTTCCTGCAATAACACACGATGGCCAACCTGATCAGCATTAAACACAGCGGCGCCAAACGACTGGAATTGCTGGGCTATGTAACTCTTGCCGCTGCCAATTCCGCCACAAATGCCGCAAATAACTGTCTGCTTTGTCATAGTTGAAAGGGACATAGTTAACCGAAGATTGAACTCCAGCACTTTAAGATTCGCCTAGGGAACCACAAACGTGGACTGAACTCCGGCGCCAAAGCTCCGGTGGACAATAAAACCTAGACCAATAAAAAGCCGCTCCAGCATCAAACAGGAAAGGAAAAGTAGTAGGGAAGAATAATCAACAATCGCGATAAACGGGGATGTTTAGGCTTTTGTTGTAAGAAAAGATAATAAGGTGAGCCTTCAAGTAAGCGGAGCATGACTCCCCTATTTGGAGGTATGAGTACATTATAGGCACAGATTTAAGATGTATCCAATTACCGAAATTTGGGTATTTCGAATTTTATTTACATTCTGCCCAGGTGGCTCCGACGTTGATATCAACCTTGAGAGGAACGGAAAGATCAGCGGCTCCGGACATTTCTTCGCGTACCATTTTTTCAAGCCTTTCAAGCTCGGCAGCAGGTACTTCAAACACCAATTCATCATGGATTTGCAACAATAACCGGGCTTCAAAATCTTCCTCTTCCAATCGAGCAAGTACTTCGATCATCGCAATCTTGATAATATCTGCTGCTGATCCCTGAATCACTGTATTAATAGCAATCCGTTCCGACAAGTTTCGTTGCCGCTTGTCTTTCAAAGTATCCGGGTTACGCACGTCACTAACAGGCCGCCTACGCCCAAGAATCGTACCGACGGACCGTTCCTGATGAGCCAAAGCCAGAGTCTCGAGCATGAACTTTTCGATACCAGGATACTGA
Source organism: Planctomycetaceae bacterium (assembly GCA_002705165.1). Classification (GTDB taxonomy): domain Bacteria; phylum Planctomycetota; class Planctomycetia; order Pirellulales; family Pirellulaceae; genus UBA721. The sequence continues at coordinate 9,552 of PAJC01000003.1, forward strand.
GCGAAATAAGTATCAATAAACTCCGCAGCTTCGGCTTTAGAGATTCCTAAACTCTTGGCTAAACCAAAGGCAGACTGTCCATAAATGACCCCAAAATTCACCGCCTTGGCATTACTACGCATCTCGCTGGTTACTTCGTCCAACTCAACGTTATACACTTCAGCGGCCACTTTGGCATGAATATCCCGATCGTCGATGAATGACTGCTGTAATGTATCGTCACCACTAAAGTGAGCAAGTACTCTAAGCTCCACTTGAGAATAGTCTGCTGCCAGTAACTTCCAGCCTTCCTGCCGAGGAATAAAAGCTTCCCGGATCTGACGCCCTGCTTCACTACGGATCGGAATATTCTGCAGATTTGGATCTGCACTACTTAACCGACCAGTTGCCGCCACGTCCTGATTAAAAGCTGAGTGAACTCGTGATGTTTCCTCATTAACCAACCCCGGCAATGCGTCTACATAGGTGCTCTTGAGTTTAGCGATCTGTCGATACTCAAGTACCAGCCGAGGAAGTTCACCAACATCCATTGCAGCGAGTTGATTCAATACCTCAGCATCCGTGCTGGCACCAGTTTTTGTCTTTTTAATGATTGGTAAAGCCAGATCTTCAAACAGCACTTTACTAAGCTGTTTGGGGGAGTCAATATTGAACTCACTTCCGGCTTCCTGATGAATAGATTCTCGTAAGGATACGAGCCTTACAGCAAACCGTTCACTCATGGCACGTAGCAATTCTGTATCAATGCGAATCCCATTGCATTCCATCTCCACCAGAACTTCAATTAGTGGCAATTCCACATCATGCAACAAACTCGTCAACTCTTTATCATCGATCATCGTTTCTAATATGCCGACTAATCGAAGAACAACATCCGCATCTTCTGCGGCGTAGTGAGTAACTTTACTGAGAGGTGCCTGATCAATCGTGATTTGTTTCTTACCTTTGCCGCACAATTCTTCGAAAGACACTGGCTTATGATTCAGATATCGGGAAGACAACGTATCTAATTTGTGATTTCGAACTCCAGGTTCCAGCAGATAATGGGCAACTAGCGTATCAAAGTAAAGTCCCTGCATACGGATCCCATGCTGTCGGAGGACAACCATATCAAACTTCAGATTTTGACCTATCTTTTTGATATGCGGATCTTCGAGGATAACTCGCATCACTTCACGAACTTCATCTGCGTCAAGCTGCACGTCTTCTTCGCGACTTTTGACCGGAACGTAATAAGCAATTCCTTCTTCCCATGCAAAA